>NZ_JANFAK020000209.1 GCF_024721315.2 Streptomyces sp. Isolate_45 | reverse complement strand
CGTGCGACCCCGGGCGCCCGGCCCCCGCGTCGTGCCGTCGGCGTCCCGCCCGAAACCCCCGGTGCGGTCGGCCCCGCCGCCCGCAGGCGCGTCCGTCAGGGCAGCAGGCCCCGCTCCAGGGCGGCCATCACCGCCGCCGTGCGGTCCGACACCGACAACTTCTTGAACGACCGCAGCAGGTGCGTCTTGACCGTCGCCTCACTGATGAACAACCGGCGCCCGATGTCCGCGTTGGTCCGGCCCTGCCTGACCAGTTGCAGCACCTCGCGTTCCCGTTCCGACAACACCGGCTGTTCCACCACCCGCGCCCGGAACAGCTTCGGCGCCAGCGATGGCGTCAGCACCGTCTCACCGCGGGCCGCCGCCTTCACCGCCTGCACCAGCTCGTCCCGGGAACTGCCCTTGAGCAGGTATCCTGCCGCGCCCGCCTCCACCGCGCGCAGGATGTCGGCGTCGTCCTCGTACGTGGTCACGATGACCACCTTGGTCCGCGGCGACTCCCGCAGGATGTGCCCCGTCGCCGCGACCCCGTCCATCGCGCCCATCCGCAGGTCGAGCAGGACGATGTCCGGCTTCAACCGGCCGGCCTGGAGCACCGCCTCCTCACCCGAACCGGCCTGGCCCACGACCCGGATGCCCTCGTCGAGCTCCAGCATGGCGGACAGGCCCTCCCGGACCACGGGATGGTCGTCGGCGAGCAACACCCCGATCGGCTCGCGCTCACTCATCGTCCGGCTCCTCTCCCACCGGGCCCAGCGGCACCGTCATCTCGATGGTCGTGCCCGCTCCGGGGTCGCTGTCGATCTGCACCATGCCGCCGATCTCCCTCACCCGGGCCCGCATCCCGCGCAACCCGAAACCGCCGCGCGCGCCGTTCCCGCCGTCCTCGGCGCCGCCGGCCGGCGGGGCGCCGCGCCAGGCCTCCGCGTCGAATCCCGCGCCGTCGTCGCGGACCACGAGCCGGACCGCCTCCGGCGCGTACGCCACCAGTACGTCCACCCTACGGGCCTCCCCGGCGTGCTTGCGCACGTTGGCGAACGCCTCCTGCGCCGAGCGCAGCAGCACCACGCTGACGGCCATCGGCAGCGGCTGCTCCTCGCCCCGGGCCGTGCACCGCACGGTCAGGCCCGTCTCCTCCATCAGCAGGTCGGCCTGCCGGCGTACGGCCTGCATCAGGGAGCTCTCCCGCAGCGCCGGCGGGGTCAGCTTGGAGACGAAGCCGCGGGCCTCGTCCAGGCTGTCCCGGGCGACCCGCCCGGCCAACCCGAGCCGCGACCGCGCCCGCTCGGGATTGACCGCGACCTCGGACTCGGCCGCCTGCACCAGACTGATGATGCTGGTCAGGCTCTGCGCCAGGGTGTCGTGGATCTCCCGCGCGAGGCGCTCCCGCTCGGCCGAGATGCCGGCCTGGTGGGACAGGTGGGCCTCCCGCTCCCGGCTGCGCCGCAACTCATCGATCAACACGGCACGTTCCGAACTCTGCTGCACCACGCGGGTGATCCACACCCCGAGCAGCACCGACAGGGCGGTGCCGAGCAGCGAGATGGGCAGCACCGAGAGGATGTGCGGGTCGAACTGGCCGCCGCGCAGCCACACCACCGTCACCGGCCACAGGTTGGCCAGGACGACCAACACGATCGCGGGCGGCATCGGCAGGCTCATCATGAGCATGGGGACCACCGCGAACAGCGCGAAGGATCCGCCGAGGTCGAGGGTGCCGGAGAACGCGAACAGCAGGAACAGGCCGGCGGCGAACACGAAGTTGCGCCGACCGTGCGTCCGCCGGATCATCGGTTTGCGACCGAGACCCGCGTACCAGGGCACGATCAGCGTCAGCGCGCCGATGGCGAAGGCCCGGCGGACCTGATCCTCGTCCGAGGTGAACAGCAGAACGACCGTGACGAGGTAGGAGACGGCGAAATAGCCGTCCCACAGACCGAACCAGCGGACCCCCGAGTCCAGCCCGCGTCCCCGGACGTTACGCGGAACGTCCTCCTGCGTGTACATGTGCACGGAACCAGTCCTACCACGAGCCCTACCGGTGTCCGTCGATCGGTTGACAGCCGCGCCCACCGATCGGTCGGCACCGGGCGCGCGCGCCCCGCCCTACGTTGGAGGCAGCGGAAGGGATCCGCGACGACGGGTCGTCGCGGACATCGGGAAGGACGGGGTTGTTCACGTGGGCCAGTTCACGACGGCGCTCCTCACCTGCGGAGCGATCCTGGCCGTCATCCTCGCGACCGACTCCGGCAGCCGGCGCGTCACCCGCGTGAGGATCGCGTGCCCCCCACTGGTGGCCGTGCTCGTCATCGGTGCCTGCGTACACTCCTTTCCGACGGCGGGCAACGACACGTCCCTGCACCTCGCCGGCATCGGGGTGGGAGCCATCTGCGGACTCGCGGCGGGCTCCCTGCTGCCGGCCCACCGGGCCCTCGCGGGAGACATCCGCAGCACCGGCGGCGCGGGCTACGCTGCGGTCTGGATCCTCCTCACCGGAGTCCAGATCCTCTTCGCGTACGGCTGCGAGCACTGGTTCGGGCCCCAGACGGCCCGCTTGACCACCGGCTACCAACTCAGCGGCAGCGAAGTGCTCGTGAGCGCGCTCGCGCTGATGTCGCTGTCGGCGGTGGCGGCCCGGACGGCGGTCCTGCTGTCCCGGCTGCGCGCCGTACGGGCCGCCACGGCAACGGACACCGACCGATCGACATCGTTCCAGGAACAAGGGTGACGCAGTGCTGCACAACGAAGAACTGAGGCTCCGTCCTCCTCGCAACCGGGTCGAGACCCGGGCCATCGGCTGGTGGACCCTCCAGTCGTCCCTCTTCGCCCTGCCGCTCCCGATCGTGTTCGGCGTGCTGTGGCTCACCATCGCGCCCGCACGCTTCGTGTTCGGACCCCTCTTCCTCGTCGCGCTCGTTCCCGGCCTCCTGTACATGGGCGTCATGCCGATGTGGCGCTACCGCGTGCACCGTTGGGAGATGACCGAGGAAGCCGTCTACGCCGCCTCGGGTTGGCTCTGGCAGAGGTGGCGGGTGGTTCCCCTCTCCCGCGTCCAGACCGTCGACATGCTCCGCGGCCCGCTCCAGCAGATGTTCGGACTCTCAGGGATCACCGTCACCAGCGCCTCCTCCGCGGGCGCCGTGAAGATCAAGGGGATCGACCATCGGACCGCCACCGAACTCGTGGAGCAGCTGACCACGTCCACCCAGGCCGTACCGGGAGACGCCACGTGACATCGGACACCGCGGTACGACAGCAGGAGCACGCCGAGAGCGACGGCTGGGGGCGCCTCAACCCCCGACTGTTCCTCGTCAATCTCAGCGTCGTGGCCACACCGCTGGCCACCTTCGCCGCCACCACCCTGATCACCGGCGAGATCACCCTCCAGGTCCTGATCACCTTCGCCTCGTTCCTCATCACCTGCCTCGTCATCTCCGGCATCAGCCTGATGCGCCTGCTCACCACCCGGTACCGCATCACCGAAGACCGGGTGGAGCTCCACAAGGGACGGTTCTTCCGCAGCGAGCGCTCCATCCCCGTCGACCGCATCCGCAGCGTCGACCTGACCGCCAACCCCCTCCACCGGATCTTCGGCCTCACCTCCCTGAAGGTCTCCACCGGCGACCAGGCCACCTCCGGCGGCGGGCTGTCCCTGGACGGCCTCAGCACCCACGACGCCGAGGCCCTGCGCCGCCGGCTGAGCGAACTCCGCCACGCCCGCCAGGGCCTGGAAACCGCCGACCCCGAAACCGACGCCACCCTCGCCGCGCTCGACTGGGCGTGGCTGCGGTACGCGCCGCTGACCCTGTGGGGCGTCGGCGGTGTCTTCATCGCCGTCGGCACCGTGTACCGCACGCTGCACGAGATGAAGGTCGACCCCCTCGAACTCGGCATCGTCAAGGACATCGAGGAGCGCTTCGGCTCCGTACCGCTCTGGTACGGCCTGCTGCTCGCCTTCGCCGTCATCGTCCTGACCGGCGTCGCCGGATCGACGGCCACCTTCATAGAGGGCTGGGGCGGCTACCACCTGGACCGCCCCGAGACGGGCATGCTCCGCGTCCGCCGCGGCCTGCTCATCACCCGCTCCGTCAGCATCGAGGAACAGCGGCTGCGGGGCGCCGAGGTGGCCGAGCCGCTGCTGCTGCGCTGGGCCGGCGGAGCCCGCCTCAAGGCCGTCGCGAGCGGCCTCGGCGACGAGGACGAGAACAGCAGCCGCAGCCGCCTCACCCCGCCCGTGCCCCTGGCCCTGGCCCGCCGGATCGCCGCCGACGTCCTCGGCGAGCGCGTCTCCCCGACCACCGAGGCGGACCTCGCACCGCACCCCCGCGCCGCCCTGCGGCGCAGGATCAACCGCGCCCTGATCTGGTCCGCCCTGATCGGCGCGCCCTTCATCGGGCTCGGCCTGTGGCTCACCCCCGTGCTCGTGCACACCGGCTGGATCACCGCCCTGGTCGTGTTCTCCGTCGGCCTGGCCTTCGCCTTCGACGCCTACCGCAACCTCGGCCACGCCGTCCACGGCCCCTACCTGGTCACCCGCGCCGGGACCTTCACCCGCCGCACCGCGGCCCTCCAGCGCGACGGGATCATCGGCTGGTCCATCACCCGATCCGTCTTCCAACGCCGGGCGGGCCTGCTCACCCTGGGAGCGGCCACGGCAGCGGGCAACGGCGTGTACAAGGTGCGCGACGTGGCCGTCTCCGACGGCCTCGCCTTCGCGGAGGACGCCGTACCCGGCCTGCTGGCCCCGTTCATCGAACGGGTCCCGGCGGGGGCCGGCAGACGGTAGCCCGACAGGCAGTCACCCGGCGGAGCCGGGCGTGCGGGGGAGGGGCGGTCCTGGTGGCCGCCCCTCCCCTTTTGTGTAGCGATACCTTCTTGTCGCAGCACCGGGGTTCCCTTTATTGGCGCTTTACCTCAGCCTCTCCGACCATGAACTCCCGTTACCTCGACTTGCCTTGCGCTTTGCGTTAGGGGCTCGTAGGGGATGTGGGCCGCCGTGGCCCGGACCTAGCGTCGAGGCCGACAGGCGCGTCCGTCGGGCGTCGAGAGGAAGCGCCGCGAGACTGAGGAGCACCACATGTGCGGCATCGCCGGCTGGATCGCCTACGACCGGGATCTGGCCCAGGAGTCCACGACCCTGGACCACATGGTCCGGACGCTGACCGGGCGCGGGCCCGACGCCGGAGGCAGGTGGATCGAAGGCCCCGCCGCCCTCGGCCACCGACGGCTCGCCGTGATCGACCTGGTCGGTGGTGTACAACCCATGCACGCCACCACCCCCGACGGCCGTGTCGCCCTCACCTACAGCGGCGAGGTGTACAACTTCGTCGAGCTCCGCCAGGAACTGCGCGGACGCGGCCACCACTTCCGCACCACCGGCGACACCGAGGTCGTGCTCAACGCCTACCTGGAGTGGGGCGAGGCCATGGCCCCGAAGCTCAACGGCATGTACGCCTTCGCCATCTGGGACGCCCGCACCCGCAAACTGGTCATGATCCGCGACCGGATGGGCGTCAAGCCGCTCTTCTACCACCCCACCACCGACGGCGTGCTCTTCGCCTCCGAACCCAAAGCGATCTTCGCCAACCCGCTGGCCAAGCCCATCGTCAGCGCCCGCGGCCTGCGCGAGTTCGTCGCCTTCAACCGACCGCCCGGCGAAACCATCTGGGACGGCGTACAGGAAGTGGTGCCGGGCACCGTCGTCACCGTCGACCGGGCCGGCATCCGAAGCCACACCTACTGGCGGCTGGAAAGCCACGAACACACCGACGACCTCCACACCACCGTCGAACACGTACGGGAACTCCTCGACGACAGCGTCGGCCGCCAACTCGTCGCCGACGTCCCCACCTGCGTCCTGCTCTCCGGCGGCCTCGACTCCAGCGCCGTCACCGGCATCGCCGCCGAACACCGCGCCGCCCAGGGCCTACCCCTGCACACCTTCGCCGTGGACTTCAGCGGAGAGTCCGACGACTTCGTCCCGACCGGCGTCCACGGCAGCCACGACGCCTACTTCGCCTCCGCCATGGCCCGCCACGCCGGTACCGAACACACCGACATCGTGCTCAGCCCCGCCTCCGTCGCCGACCCCGAGGTACGCCGCCAGGTCGTCATCGCCCGCGACAGCCCGGCGGGCCTCGGCGACATGGACGTCTCCCTCTACCTCCTGTTCAAAGCCATCCGCGAACGGTCCACCGTCGCCCTGTCCGGCGAAGCCGCCGACGAGGTCTTCGGTGGATACGGCTGGCTGCACAACCCCACCGTCCAGGAAAGCGACACCTTCCCCTGGATCACCGCGGGCATGATCGGCGCCACCCCCAACACGCAGCCCGTCGAGATGTACAACCTCGACACCCTCATCGCGCTCAACCCCCTGGAAACCGTCGCCGACAACTACGCCACCGCCCTCGCCGAGATCGGCCGCGTCGACTCCGAGACCCCCCACGAACAACGCATGCGTGTCATGTCGTACCTGCACCTCACCCGCTTCCTGCGGATGATGCTCGACCGCAAGGACCGCATGAGCATGGCCGTCGGACTCGAAGTCCGCGTGCCCTTCTGCGACCACCGCCTCGTCGAGTACGTCTACAACACGCCCTGGTCGATGAAGACCTACGACGGCCGGGAGAAAAGCCTGCTGCGCAGCGCCACCGAGAACCTGCTCCCGCGATCCGTGATCGAGCGGACCAAGAGCCCCTACCCCGTCATCCAGGACTGGCGCTACGCCAAGGCACTCCAGCAGAACGCCAAGGAACTCCTCGGCGACGACGGCCCCGTCTTCCAGATCGTCAGCCGCGACTGGCTCGGCGAAACCGTGCTGGCAACCCCCGAGAGCCTGACCCCGGCCGCCCGCAACGGACTGGAACGGGCCCTGGACACCGCGATCTGGCTGGACGTCTACCGACCCGAGATCCGCATGTAGCACCGTGGCCGTCGCGAACGAGCACGGGCCGGCGGGGGAACACCCCTGCCGGCCCGCACCCGTCTCCGACGGCCACGGAAACCGATCCCCGGAATTCTTGCAATTGCCCCCACTCCAAGGGCATTATGATCCGGTCGCACACGCATATTCATCGCGCATTCCGCAGCGCCACCGCATAGGGGCCCCTAGGGGCCCGTTAGGGGTTTCTGCGGCACCTTTCACGTGCCAGGGTCATAACCGGTCTTAGGTTTCTCTGCACGGAGTGATGGAGCGCGCGATGTTGAACGAATCCCAGGATTTCGCGGACGAAATCGACGGCGCCCCCGAGGCCGGCGGAACCCAGGACGTCAGCAGCGGCGACAGCCCCGAACGGTGGCGCGAACACCTCACCGGCCTCACCGAGGGCGAGCAGCACACCGCCCTGCTCGACTGGGTCTCCACCCTGGTGATCGCCGCGCTCCGTGACAACGCACCCACCGCGCTCGACGCCCACCGCTCCTTCCTCGACCTCGGCTTCGACTCCCTCGCCGCCGTCGACCTGCACGCCCGCCTCGTCGCCGGCACCGGCCTGCGGCTACCCGTCACCCTGGCCTTCGACCACCCCACCCCCGCCCACCTCGCCCGTCGGATCCACACCCTGCTCCTGGGCCTGACCACCCCCGCCGAAACCCCCGTCACCGCGGCCATCAGCAGCGACGAGCCCATCGCCATCGTCGGCATCGGCTGCCGGTTCCCCGGCGACGTGCATTCCCCCGAAGCGCTCTGGGACCTCGTCGCCACCGGCACCGACGCCATTTCCGAATTCCCCACCGGACGCGGCTGGAACCTCGACTCCCTGTACGATCCGAACCCCGACAGCCCCGGCACCACCTATGCGCGCGAAGGCGGATTCCTCCACGACGCCGACCAATTCGACGCCGCATTCTTCGGAATCTCCCCCCGCGAAGCCATGGCCATGGACCCGCAGCAACGCCTGCTGCTGGAAACCTCCTGGGAGGCCTTCGACCGGGCAGGAGTCGACCCCGCCCGACTCCGCGGCGGCCAGGTCGGCGTCTTCGTCGGCGCCGAAACCCAGGAATACGGCCCCCGCCTGGAGGACGCCACCGACGGGTTCGAGGGCTACCTCCTCACCGGCAACGCCGCGAGCGTCGCCTCCGGCCGCATCGCCTACACCTTCGGCTTCGAAGGCCCCACCGTCACCGTCGACACCGCCTGCTCCTCCTCCCTGGCCGCCCTCCACCTCGCCGTCCAGGCCCTGCGCACCGGCGAATGCTCGATCGCACTCGCCGGCGGCGTCGCCGTCATGGCGAGCCCCGGCTCGTTCGTCTCCTTCAGCCGCCAGCGCGGCCTCGCCCCCGACGGCCGCTGCAAGCCCTTCGCGGCCGCCGCCGACGGAACGGCATGGGGCGAAGGCGCCGGCATGCTGCTCGTGGAACGCCTCTCCGACGCACGCGCCAACGGCCACCGCGTCCTGGCCGTCGTCCGCGGCACCGCCATCAACCAGGACGGCGCCAGCAACGGCCTGACCGCACCCAGCGGCCCCGCCCAGCAGCGCGTCATCCGCCAGGCACTCGCCAACGCCGGCCTGTCGGCCGCGGAAGTCGACGCCGTGGAGGCGCACGGAACCGGCACGACCCTCGGCGACCCGATCGAGGCCCAGGCCCTGCTGGCCACCTACGGCCAGGACCGCCCGGCGGACCGACCCCTCTGGCTGGGCTCCCTGAAGTCGAACATCGGCCACACCCAGGCCGCCGCCGGCGTCGCCGGCGTCATCAAGATGGTCATGGCGATGCGGCACGGAGTCCTTCCCCGCACCCTCCACATCGACGAGCCGACCCCGCACGTCGACTGGGAGGCCGGAGCCGTCAACCTGCTGACCCGACCCGTCGAATGGCCCACCACCGACACCCCGCGCCGCGCAGGCGTCTCCTCCTTCGGCATGAGCGGCACCAACGCACACGCCATCATCGAAGAGCCGCCGGTCGAGGACCGTGAGCGAGAAACGCAAACGCCGCAGGACACCGGGGACCAGCCGACCGAGCACCCGACCGGGCACCCGGCCGAGCCGGTCGCCGGCCCACTGCCCTGGACCCTGTCCGCCAAGACCCCCGAAGCCCTGCGCGCCGCCGCCCGCCGCCTCGCCGACTGGCTCGACACCCGCCCCGACACCGACCCCCTCGACATCGGCCACTCCCTCGCCGCCACCCGCGGCCGCTTCGACCAGCGGGCCGTGATCCTCGGCGACGACCGCACCGCACTCACGCACGGCCTGCGCGCCCTCGTCGAAGGGGCCGAAGCACCCTCCGTCATCCACGGCGAACCCGCCACCGGACGCCTCGCCGTCCTGTTCACCGGCCAGGGCAGCCAACGCCTCGGCATGGGCCGCGAACTGTACGACACCTACCCGGTGTTCGCCGACGCCCTCGACGACACCTGCTGGTACCTCGACGAACAACTCGAACACCCCCTCCTCGACGTCCTGTTCGCCGAGGAAGGCACGCCCGAAGCCGCCCTCCTCCACCAGACCGGCTACACCCAACCCGCACTCTTCGCCATCGAGGTGGCCCTCCACCGGCTCATCGAATCGTGGGGCGTCAAGCCCGACTTCGTCGCCGGCCACTCGGTCGGCGAAATCGCCGCCGCACACGTCGCGGGCGTGTTCTCCCTGGAAGACGCCTGCGCCCTGGTAGCGGCACGCGGACGCCTGATGCAGGCCCTCCCGGCGGGCGGCGTCATGATCGCGGTCCAGGCGTCCGAGGACGAGGTCCTGCCGCTACTGACGGACCGCGTGAGCATCGCCGCCGTCAACGGCCCGCGATCCATCGTGATCGCCGGCGACGAGGACGCCGCGACCACCCTCGCCAAGGCCTTCGAGACACAAGGCCGCAAGACCAAGCACCTCACCGTCAGCCACGCCTTCCACTCCCCGCACATGGACGGCATGCTTGACGAGTTCCGCCGCATCGCCCAGGTCATCGACTACGCCCCGCCCGCCATCCCCGTCGTCTCCCTCCTCACCGGAACCACGGCCACCGCCACCGAACTGGCCGACCCCGAGCACTGGGTCCGCCACGTCCGCGAAGCCGTCCGCTTCCTCGACGGAGTACGCACCCTCCAGACACGCGGCGCCGACTCCTTCCTGGAACTCGGCCCCGACCCCGTCCTCACCGCCCTGGCACAGGACTGCCTGCTCACCGATCCGCAAGGCCCCCCGACCCAGGCCTTCGCCGCAGCGCTGCGTACCGGCCGCGACGAACCGGCCACCCTGCTCGATGCCGTCGCCCGCATGTTCGTCCGGGGCGCGGCGGTCGACTGGAGCGCCCTCTACACCGGTAGCGGCGCCCGGCGCGTCGAGCTGCCGACGTACGCCTTCCAGCGACAGCGGTACTGGATGGACGCCCGCACCCCCACCGCCGAGCCCGCCACGGCACCCGCGCACCGGACCGACCCGGCCGACAGTGCGTTCTGGGACGCGGTCGAGCTCCAGGACGTGGCCGCGCTCGCCGCCACCCTCGAACTGGACGCGGACGGCGAGCAGCCGCTGACCGACGTCGTCCCCGCCCTGTCGGCCTGGCGCCGCCGCGTACGGACCCGGTCCACGGTGGACGGTTGGCGCTACCGCGACGCATGGAAGCCGCTGACGGATGCGGGTGCGGGTGCCGGTGCCGGTGCCGGTGGGCGGTTGTCCGGGTCCTGGCTGGTGGTGGTTCCGTCCGAGGGCGTGGACGACACGGCCGTGGTGGGTGCGCTGGTCGGGCGCGGGGCCGAGGCCCAGCGTGTGGTGGTGGAGTCCGGCACCGATCGGGAGGCTCTGGCGGGGCTGCTGTCCGGTGCGGGGGCTGTGGCCGGTGTGGTGTCGCTGCTCGCCCTGGATGAGGCCGCCGGTGTCGCTGCGACGGCGGCTCTGGTGCAGGCGTTGGGTGATGCCGGGGTGGGGGCGCCGTTGTGGTGCCTGACGCGTGGTGCGGTGAGTGTGGGTCGTTCGGATCGGCTCGTGTCGGCGGTTCAGGCGCAGGTGTGGGGTTTGGGTCGGGTGGCCGCTCTGGAGGTTCCGGAGCGTTGGGGTGGTCTGGTGGACCTTCCCGAGGTGTGGGACGAGCGGGCGATGAGCCGGCTGGTGGGTGTCCTGGCCGGTGGTGCTGCTGGTGAGGATCAGGTCGCGGTTCGTTCCTCCGGTGTCTTCGGGCGTCGTCTGGTGCGTGCGGTGGCCGGTGATGCGGGTTCTTGGGCGCCGTCCGGGACGGTCCTGGTGACCGGTGGTACGGGCGCCCTGGGTGGTCGGGTCGCGCGGTGGCTGGCCGGGGCGGGTGCTTCGCGTCTGGTGTTGAGCAGCCGTCGGGGCGCGGACGCGCCCGGGGCTGCCGAGCTGGTGGCGGAGTTGTCGGGGCTGGGTGTGGAGGTTTCGGTGGTGGCGTGTGACGCCGCCGACCGGGATGCGCTGCGTCTGGTCCTGGCGGCCGAGGCGGACACGCTGACCGCGGTCGTGCACACCGCCGGGATTCTCGATGACGGGGTGTTGGATGCGCTGACGCCGGAGCGGTTCGAGAGCGTGTTGCGGGCCAAGGCGGTCTCCGCGCTCAACCTGCACGAGCTGACCGTCGAGCTCGGCATCGAACTCTCGGCGTTCGTGTTGTTCTCCTCGATGAGCGGGACCGTGGGTGCGGCAGGTCAGGGCAACTACGCCGCCGCGAACGCATACTTGGATGCCCTGGCCGTGCAGCGCCGCGCGGCCGGTCTGGTCGCGACGTCGATCGCTTGGGGTCCGTGGGCCGACGGCGGTATGGCCGCCGACGAGGCGATGGACGCCCGGATGCGCCGCGAGGGCGTGCCGCCCATGGCCCCGGACGCGGCGATTGCCGCTCTGGCACAAGCCGTGGGTGCCGGTGAGACCTCCCTCACCGTCGCCGACATCGACTGGGACCGCTTCGCGGCCGTCGTGGCCGCCGTCCGACCCAACCCGCTGGTCCTCGACCTCCTCACCGCCGCGGCCACGGGCGAAGCCGCGATCACCGGACACGGCACCGTCGTGACGGGCGCCGACGTCGCGGGAGCCACGTTCGCGAAGCTCGCCGAGCTGCCTCGGGCCGAGCAGGACCGGGAGCTCCTCGCCCTGGTCCGTACGCAGGTCGCCGCCGTCCTCGGACACGACGGATCGGACGCCGTCGGCGCCGAACGCGCCTTCAAGGAGCTCGGGTTCGACTCCCTGACCGCCGTGGACCTGCGCAACCGTCTGGGCGCGGCCACCGGACTGAAGCTCCCCACCACCCTCGTCTACGACTACCCGACCTCATCGGCGCTCGCCGAGTACCTGCGGGGCGAACTCGGGGGCAGCGGGACGCCGGTCGCGGACTCCGCACTGCCGACGCCCGCGCCGACCGACGCCGATCCGATCGCGATCGTCGCGATGAGCTGCCGCTTCCCCGGCGGTGTCCGCACACCGGAAGACCTCTGGCAGTTGCTCGCCCGGGGCACGGACGCGGTCGCCGAATTCCCGGCCGACCGCGGCTGGAACCTCGACGCCCTCTACGACGCCGATCCGAGCTCGCAGGGCACCTCGTACGCCCGCGAGGGCGGATTCCTCTATGACGTCGCCGACTTCGACGCCGACTTCTTCGGCATCTCGCCGCGCGAGGCCCTCGCCATGGACCCGCAGCAGCGCCTGCTGCTGGAAACCTCGTGGGAGGCGTTCGAGCGCGCCGGCATCGACCCCGCCGTCCTCAAGGGCAGCCGGGCGGGCGTCTTCGTCGGCACCAACGGCCAGGACTACCTCTCCCTGGTCGCGGGCGAGGCCGACGGCCTTGAAGGCCACGTCGGCACGGGCAACGCCGCGAGCGTGGTCTCCGGTCGTCTCTCCTACGTGTTCGGGCTGGAAGGCCCGGCCATCACGGTCGACACCGCCTGCTCGTCGTCGCTCGTCGCCCTGCACCTGGCGGTGCAGGCGCTCCGTCAGGGCGAGTGCTCCATGGCGCTCGCCGGCGGTGTCACCGTGATGTCCACCCCCGATGCCTTCATCGACTTCAGCCGTCAGCGGGGGCTTGCCGCCGATGGTCGGATCAAGGCGTTCGCGGCGGGTGCGGATGGTA
>NZ_JANFAK020000208.1:106-13093 GCF_024721315.2 Streptomyces sp. Isolate_45 | reverse complement strand
CCCCCCCCCCCCCCCCCCCCCCCCCCCCCCCCCCCCCCCCCCCCCCCCCCCCCCCCCCCCCCCCCCCCGACGAAGTGGCCGCACATGCTCACGGTGTCGCGGTGGGAGTTCGCCGGCAGGGCGATAAGTGGCAGCGTTCTGGCCCCACCTTCTACAGCTATTTGATCAACACGGGCCGCCCCTGGGCGGGATCGGAGGGCGCCGGAAGTCTTGATCGTGTCCGCCGGCGAAACGGCGGGCTCTGTTCGAGACGCGAGGTGGGTTGCCTATGTCACCGAGTGAGGACGAGGACCGTCGCCGGGCGGAGCGGGCCCGGCAGGTGGGCCTGTTCCGCTACGGCCTGATCCAGGACCTGATCGACACGAAGCTCACGACACGTCAGCGCGGGAAGCTCGCCCGTGAACTGGCCGCGAAGGAGCACACCGATCCGTTCGGCCGGCAGGTGCGGGTTGCCCGCGGAACGCTGGACCGCTGGGTCCGCCACTACCGCGCGGGCGGGTTTCCCGCGCTGGTGCCGGCCCAGCGGCAGGTCACCCCGCGGACGCCGGTGGAGGTGCTGGACCTGGCGGCCGCACTGAAGAAGGAGAACCCTGCCCGCACGGCCGCGCAGATCCAGCGGATCCTGCGGACCACGCAGGGCTGGTCACCGACCGACCGAACCCTGCAGCGGCACTTCGCCGATGCCGGACTGACCGGCGCCAGCGGCGAGAAGAGCGTGTTCGGCCGGTTCGAGGCCACCCGCGGCAACGAGCTGTGGACCGGCGACGCTCTCCACGGGCCGAAGACCGGCGGACGCAAGACGTACTTGTTCGCGTTCATCGACGACCACAGCCGGGCGATCGTGGGCCACCGGTTCGGGTTCGCCGAGGACACCGTCCGCCTGGCCGCCGCCCTGCGGCCCGCACTGTCTGCCCGCGGAGTCCCCGAATCGATCTACGTCGACAACGGGAGTGCCTTCGTCGACACGTGGCTGCTGCGGGCGTGCGCGTCGCTGGCCGTCCGCCTCACGCACTCCAAGCCGGGACGGCCTCAGGGCCGAGGAAAAATCGAACGGTTCTTCCGCACCGTCCGTGACCAGTTCCTGGTCGAGCTCGATGAGGAACGTGTCGGTCAGATTGAGCATCTCGCCGAGCTGAACAGGCTGTTCACCGCGTGGGTGGAGACGGTCTATCACCGCACGGTGCACTCGGAGACGGGGCAGCCTCCGATCGAAAGGTGGCTGGGTTCGATTCCCCTGCCGCTGCCGCTGCCGCTGCCGCTGCCGCTGCCGCTGCCGCTGCCGCTGCCGCTGCCGCTGCCCAGCCTCGCTGATCTTCGGGAGGCGTTTCTGTGGTCGGAGTTCAGGACCGTGACGAAGACCGCGACGGTCAGCCTGCACGGCAACACCTACGAGGTCGACCCGATGCTGGTCGGGATGAAGGTCGAGCTGGTCTTCGACCCGTTCGACCTGACCGAGATCGAGGTGAGGACTGCGGGCAAGAGCGCGGGCAAAGCCGTCCCGCACCGGGTGGGCCGGCACACCCATCCGAAGGCGAGGCCGGAGACACCGCCGGAGTCGGCCCCGCCGACTGGAATCGACTACCTGAAGATCCTCGACGACACGCACAAGGCGAACACCGCGAAGGGCATCAACTACTCGTCCCTGATGGACGACGGGCGGGGACCGCGATGATCGACCGCGTTCAGGGGTACTTCGGTTTCACCCGCGTCCCCTTCGGCCGCAACCTGGCCCCTTCCATGCTCCACCAGCACCACTCCCACCGGGAAGCCGCAGCCCGCATCGCCTGGTGCATCAACAACCGGGCATCGGCGTGGTCACCGGCGAAGTCGGATCCGGAAAGACGGTCGCTCTCAAGGGTGCCGTCGCCTCGCTCGACCCGGCCCGGTTCACGGTCATCTACCAGCCCAACCCTGAGGTCGGCATGCGCGGCCTCTATGACCGCATCGTCACCAGCCTCGGCGGGACCCCCAAGTTCCACCTGGCCGCTCTCGCCACCCAGGCGTCCGCCGCGCTGGCCGCGGAGGTCGATGAACGGGGAAGGACGCCGGCCGTGGTGATCGACGAGTCGCACCTGCTCGACCACCAGGAGCTGGACGCGATCCGCATGCTCACCAACTACGAGATGGACTCCACGACGCCGTTCGCGGTGTTGCTGATCGGTCGGCCCACCCTGCGCAAGCGGATGAAGCACGGCGTCCTGGCCGCCCTGGACCAGCGGATCTCGATCAGCTATCAGATGCCCACGATGAGCAGGGAGGAGACGGCCAGCTACATCAAGCACCACCTCACGATCGCCGGACGGCAGGACACGCTGTTCTCCGACGACGCCGTCGAACTCATCCACCTCACCAGCCGTGGCCTGCCCCGCTCGGTCAACAACATCGCCTGGCAGTCCCTCATCGCCGCGTTCACCGAGGAGAAGGGAATCGTCGACGAGTCCTCCACCCGCACCGCCATCACCGAGACCCACGCGACAGAGTGAGCACGAAGCCGACACCGTGTTCACGACGACCCCGGCGGCCTGACGGCCGCCGGGGTCGTTTCACGTCACCCCGTCGACAACCAGCACGTCGCCCTCATGCTCATCTTCAGCGTCGCTCAACAGACAAAGAGGCTGATCCGGTAGGACCGGCCGGGGCGGCCCGCCCTGCGGCGGAGCCGTCCCTCATCCCGCGTCCGCCAGGTCGCTCCAGAACCAGTCCTGGCCCCGTTGTTCTCAACGGGCCCCACTGGAACGGTCAGTGGTGGGAGCGTGGCGTGATGGAACGTGGGATCGGGCCACGGGTGTACGGGTGGGAGCCGGGGGAGCCGGCGGGGCCGACAGCCGGGCACGAGTACGTCGAACCGGTCGGCGGCCCGCTCGATGGTCAGCTGCTCGACGTGACCGGATGGGCTGCGGATCAGGCGGGAGGCGCGCTCCTGATCGCTGACCTCGGCCCGTACGGGCCCGGCGGCCGTGCCGGTTACGCCCCCGACGACGATGACGTCGGCGGCCCGTTCCGGTGGCGCGGCGACACGGCCTGATCCCCCGGGCTCCTTCCTGGACGGAGGGGGAAACAAAGGGGGAATTATGGGGGGGGGAACCTAGTGGGGGAAATGGAGGGGGAACCTAAGGGGGGAACCATGGGGGGAAGCCGGTTTCGGGGATGTTCCGCGTTTTGGCTGGTCAGGTGCCGTTCTGCGGGTGGTGACTTTCCGGACTTTCTCTTTGTAGGTGGTTGTGGGTAGTTGATTGGTTGTTGGTTGTCGGGTTGTTCGCCGCGGGTGTTGGTGGGTGCTGTCTGGTTCTCGGCTTGGTGTGGCGTGGGCTCGTGAGCGTGGCGTGATCGCGAGAGCGGACGGCACGGGTGCGGCGGGTGGCAGGGGGTTGTGGGTGTTGGGGTGGTGTCGGTCATGCCGGCCGGCTGAGCTGGAGTCCCCGTCCCTGGCGGCTGCCCGCAGGTGGCCGTGCACGGGTTCCTGACGGCTGCGTCGGCGTACACCCTCTCCGCCCGCCATTCTCAACAGCCGAGCCACGGCCAGGAGCTGCGAGGACGGCGGCCAGGATTTATTGAATGGCACGCCCCGCGGTTTTCGGGTGAGGGCGTCGACCGGCGGCTTGCGGGGCTAACCCCCGCCCGTCGCACTCTGCTGTCCGGCCGGCCGGCCCGGGACGTACGACGTCCGGCCCGCCGACGTCCACCCCCACCGCATGCCGAGACCTTGGCATGCCCGACGAAGGGAACCGCCCCGTGTCCCCGCTCGCCCTGGCCGTCCTGCTGCTCCTGGTCCTCGTCACGCTGCTCCTGGCGGGCGGTGTCGGCTACGTCGCCCACCGGCATGCCGCCCTGGCCGTGCCGATCACGGCGGCCGGGATGGCCGTCGCCCTGGTCGTCGCCTGCCTCGGCCTCATCGCAGTCCGTTGAGCGACCGCGCCGACCTACGGTGCTGACGGTTCACCTGGCGCAGTTATGCGTGGCCGCGGGCCGGCCCCTGCGTCCGGTCGCACGGACGCGGGTTTGGCGGCTCGGGCGCGCGGCATCAGACCGGGGTTCGGAAACGGGTACTTGGCTCCGTAAGCGTCAGTAGTCTGTGTCCGAAAACGTCACACAGTATGAGGATGGGCACTATGAGTGATGAGTCCCGTTCACCTTCGGATCCGCCGACTGACCCGCCGCACAGTGTTCCCAGCGGGCCTCCCCCGAGCGGGATGCCGCACCGGGGGGGCCTGGATCGGGGCTGCGGCCACTCTGGCGGCGGCTGTGATCGGCGTCGGTGGCGCCTATCTGGTTTCCGCGAACAATGGCGCCAAGGCCACCTCGTCGGCGAAGACCCCATCGGCTTCCGCGCCCGGTGCGCAAACCGAGGGCAGCGGCGGCGCTTTGGCGGGCCCTTCGAGCAACCCCCAGTCCTCGCCTTCCCCGGAAGCGTCCGTTTCTCCGACTCCGACTGGGAGGCTGGGAGGCGCGGTCGTGTGGGAAGGCGCTCTGGTGATCTCGCAGGGGGAACCGAAGGATCTGGACGCCGTGCCTCCGGTGCATTCCCGGAACGCCAACGAGAACGATGTCGCGGTCATCTCGCCCGGTGGTCACGTACTGAGCTTTGAACTCGGCCTCAAGGGCTGGATGCCGTGGGAGGACCCGGCGACGACGCCCTCGTACATGGGTTGCGGCGCCGTTGACACACTGGGACACAAAACGCAGATCAAGCTGAAGACCAGCATGGTCATCTGCATCCGGACGAAGGAGGGCCGGCTTGCTCGGCTGACTGTCAAGGAACTGGTCGGGTGGCCAGCGAACACGCGTGGCATTTTCGACGTCGTTGTCTGGAGTCGATAAACCGACGATGGTCTCCCACAGCCAATGCGGCTCCGGGCGGCCGGTAGCCTGACACCCCGCTCGGATGCCGTTCAGCGGATGACGAAGGCCTGGACAGGCAGGGGGCATTCGCCGCCCGGCCGACGCCGAGCTCGGCGAGCGCCCACGGGCGTGCGGTGCGTACGCGGTGACGGCGACGGTCATGCCGGACGCCGCGGGCGGTGTGTCCGGCGACGTGTTGCCGGCGAGGTGGGCGCCGGGGCACGGGCCAGGTGGCTGTTGGGGGTGTGGGGTGGAGGGTGAAGAGAGTGAGGGCTCCGGTGCGCTCGAGGAGTCTGTGGAGTTGGCGGGTGGGGCCTTGCAGTCGCAGGGTGCGGCCGTGGGTTGTGGCTGCGAGTTGGGCGCGCAGGAGGATGTTGAGGCCAGTGGAGTCGCAGAAGGCGAGTCCGCTGACGTCGGCGCTGGTCGGCACGCGGCACGGCTGCCCGGCCGGTGAGCCCGCGCTGCCCGTGGACGCCGCGGCGCAGTGCGCTCGGCACACCGCCGCAGAGGAGAGCGTACGGGCCTTCTACCGTGACCGGGCGCTGCTGGACCTGCCCGCTGACCTGCCCCGCTATCGCACCGCTGTGTTGCCGGGCTATCTGGCGGAGCTGAGCTGGCTCGGCATAGCCGACGACTTGACCGGACCGGACCGGCTCGCCGAGGAAGCAATCAGCTATGTGCCCGCGCTTCGTCCCGACCTGCCCTACTTCGACCGGGTGAACGCGCACGACCCCCGGTTAGGCATCATCCACGAGGGCGTGCACCACCAGCAGCTCGCGATGTCCTGGCGGCATCCTGATCCAATCCGCCGCCACTTCTACGACTCGGCCGTCAACGAGGGAATCGCCTTCTACCACGAGGAGCTCGTTCTGCTGGCCGGGCTCTTCGAGGACGCCCCTGCCTCCCGTCGTACCGTGCGCAACTTCATGCGCCTGCGCAGCGCGCGGGTGGGCGTCGACATCGCCCTGGCGGTTGGCGGCATGACCGTGCCCGAGGCGGCGGAACTGCTGGTCCGCGAGGTCCCGCTGGACGCCGCGACCGCGCACCACGAGGCCGCTTTCTTCGCCCTGACTCCTGGTCAGGGCCTGTCCTACCAGGCTGGCAAGACGCAGGTGCTGGCGCTGCTGGCAGATGCGCGCCGCCTATTCGGGGAGCGCTTCGAGCTGCGGTGCTTTCACAACCACCTGTGGCGCAACGGCAATGTCCCGCTGTCGTTGCTGCGCTGGGAGTACCTCGGTGACCGGGAGGAGGTGGACCGCGCGGACGCCCTTGTCACGGCGTCGGCCTGAGTACTCGCACCAGCAGCGCCGTGCAGAGCAGGGAGGCCGCCGCCGCCACGGCGATGCCCACCGACGGCCGGGCCAGCTCGGCGACGGCGCCGGTCAGGCCGGCGGCGATGCCCTGACAGGACATCAGGCCGGAGGCCGCCAGCCCGAAAGCCTGACCGCGTGACTCGACGGGGACGACGTCGACGAACGATTCCTGGAGGCACAGGCTGTAGCCGAAGCCGATGCTGGCCAGCGCCGCCAGCCCGGCGGCCGCGACGATGCCGGGCTGGGCGGCGAAGAGCAGGTACGGGGCGCCCAGCAGCACGGACAGCGGCAGTGCCCATCGGCTGCGCCAACGTCGGGTGGCGAAACGGCCGACGAGGGTGTCGCCGATCAACATGCCCAGCGCTGCGGCGGTGAGCAGCGCGCCGACGGCCCGGGGGCTGCCGATCTCGTCGGCGTACGAGATCATGGTCGCTTCCGCGCCGACGATCCAGCACGCAGGCAGGCACAGCGCCAGCAGCAGGCGGCGTACCCGGACGTCCGCCCACAGCGCCCGGTTGACCGCCCAGGTCGTGGAGAGGGCCCGTGCCGGGGTGACGGCGGATCCGCCCGCCCCTCGCGGCGAGCGGATCCGCAACCCCAGGCGGAGCAGCGCGGCGGACAGCAGGGCGCCGCCGCAGACCACCCAGAGTGTGCCGATCGGTCCGAGCAGTGCGAGCAGGGCACCGGCCACGGCGAAGCCGCAGATCTGCGCGGCGCCGACCGTGACGTTCATCAGGGACTGGGCCAGCACGAACCGGCGCTCGCCCATGATTTCTGGGAGCAGGGCTGTTTTCATGGCGGCGGGCACGGGGTCGAACAGGCCGTACAGCATGCTCAGGGCCAGGACTCCGGGCACCGGCAGCACGTCGAGGGCCAGTACGGCCGCTCCGGCTGCTCGGGCCGCGTCCCAGGCGGCCATGGTCAGCCGAGGCGGGAGCCGGTCTGCCAGGGAGAGCAGGGCGGCGCTGCCGAACACTTGCGGCAGCAGTCCCGCCACGTAGGCGATGCCGGACAGTAGGGGGGAGCCGCTGCGGCTGTAGACGAGCGCGGACAGGGCGAGGGCCTTCATGACCTCGCCCAGGTTGAGCAGCGCGTGGGCCACCCACAGGACGCGGAAGTCCCGTTCCCGGAACACCTCCCAGTATCCCGGGGGCCGAGTGTCGTCGCTGACGAGCATGGTGTTTCTCCTGGGCGGGGGGACGGTTCGGCGGCGGTTCTCCGCCAGCCGGGAGATAGCAGGATGGCTACGCACGGACGGCGCCCACTAGGGTTTCGTCCACAGACGAAAGGTCGTGTCGTGACGCTGCGCATCGAGGTGGGGGCCGGAGACCTCGGGGCCAGTCGCTTCGCGATATCCCCGATCACCCAGGTCGTGGCGGCCCTGCTGGTCCTGTCCGGGCGGATCTCCTCGTGGACGGCGCGGCCGTGGGTGGAGCGCAATCGGGGGCGTCTGCAGGCGATGTGCGATGCCGAGCCGGATCTGGGGACCTTGGTATCCGTCCTGCGTGTCCGCGGCTACAACCCGGACTTCATCGCACCGCCTCCCCGGGGCAGCTCTTCGACGTTCATCCAGGACCTGGCTGCGGTCCGGGAGACGCCGGCGGCGCGGGCCCATCAGGAGGTGATGCGGGTCCTCGAAGGGCGCGAGCTGCCCGACGGGGTGGCCCGCATCTTCGACTCGCCCGATCCCGTGGGCCGCTTCACGCGTGTTCTGGGCCTGGCATGGGAGGAGTTCGTGGCCCCGGACTGGGACCGGATGCGCGCCATCTTGCAGCGTGATCTCGCCCACCGCGCCGACCGGCTGATCACCGAGGGCTGGGACGGCGTCCTCGGCGACCTGGCCCCCACGGTCCGGTGGCGCACCCATGCCCGCGGTGCCGTCATTGAGGTCTCTGGCATGCCGGACGAGGAACGGGTCCTGCGCCGGGGCGGCGTCCTGTACCTACCCAACCTGTTCGACGCCCTGTGGGTCTGCCTGGACGAACCGTGGCGCAACGCCGTGGTCTACCCGGCCGGTGGCGCCGCCGCCCTGTGGCCGCCGGCCGCCCCGTGCCGTCCGGCCGCGGATCACTTGGTCCCGCTGATTGGCCGGTCCAGGGCTCTGATCCTCGCAGCCCTGGACGGACCGGTCACCACCACGCAGCTCACCCGCGCCCTGCGCATGAGCCTCGGCGCGGTTGGCGGCCATCTGGCCGTCCTGCGCAGGTCCGGTCTGGTCGAGGGCACCCGGATGGGCCGCGCCGTGGTCTACCGGCGCACCGGGCTGGGCGATGCGTTGGTCGCGAGCCCCTTCACGGGCTGAGATAGCCAGGGGATTGGCCGTCGATACGCCGAAGATATGCGTGCGTCGACGATGGGCCCGAGCACGTCCTTCACCTGCGTGGAGGCCCGCCCGTGACGTCCGCTGTCTCCACCGGTCCCGCTGCAGGCAGCACTGGGACAGCGCAGGTGTGTGCCACGGGCTCGTGATACCCAGTTCACCCTCGTCTTCGGCCGGCTGTCTGGTGGTCGCGTCGGCCGAGGGAAATCACCACCCCGCTGGAGACGGCGCATGGTTGACCGGCCGGACCGCTTGGAGGACTCCCCGATGAGCAGTGACCCCAATACGTACACAGGCGCCGCCGCGGCGCCGCTGGCCACCGGCACGCTCGATGTGTCGGTGGCCGTTCCCCTGCCCCCTGCCACGGCCCGCGGCCTGGAACTGCTGGCGGAGCGCGCCGGCCACGTCCCGGCCGCGGTGCCGCTGGCGGGCTTCTGGGCCCTGCTGCTGCGGTGGAGTGGCCACGAGGAGGTGCAGGTTGACACGTCGTCCGGACCGCTGCGCTGCCGCACGGACGAGGAGACCACGTTCCGGCAGCTCATCGAGCAGGCCGCCCGGGCGACGCGTGCCGCAGGGGCTACCTCGGCCTCCTATCGGGCCGTCGTCCCCCATCCGCTGGTGACCGCAGGCAGCGCGCACGAACTCCGGCTCAGCTGCTCCTGGGGCGCGCAGGGGATCCACTGCGCGCTGGAGTGTGCATCGGGAACGTTCAGCGCGGCCGAACTCGGCCGCTTTGCTGCGCAATTGTCGATGCTGCTGACCAACGGCACGATTCGCCCGGATCAGTACGTCCAGGAGCTGGGCCTGATCACCGCCGAGGAGCGGCGGGCCGCCGTCGGCCCGTATAACGACACAGCGCGTTTCTTTGACGATTCCGTGCTGCTACATCAGCTGGTGGAGGCCCAGGTCACACGTACCCCCGACGCCGTCGCTGTGCGCTGCGGCGCCGAGTGCCTCACCTACCGGCAGCTGGACGCCCTCGCCAACGGCCTGGCGCATCGGCTGACGGGGCTCGGCGTCAGCGCCGGCACTCCCGTCGGTGTCTGTGTGGGGCGGGATGCGGCGCTCATCTGGTCGCTTCTCGGAGTGCTCAAGGCGGGCGGGGTGCACATCCCGCTCGACCCGGACTACCCGGCCGAGCGGCTGTGGTTCATGATCGAGGACTCCGGCGCGGCCTTGGTCGTCACCCAGGAACAGCAACTGGGGGCAATGCCCGAGGGCATCCCTACGGTCCTGGTCGGCAAGGACGCCAGCGAGGCGGACGGGTTGCCGGACATCGGCCCCGAACCCCGGACCATGCCCGATGACCTCGCCTACGTGCTGTACACCTCCGGCTCCACCGGGCGGCCCAAGGGAGTGCAGCTCACCCACCGGTCGCTGAGCAACCGTCTCCAGGAGATGCGCCGCCAGTACGCGCTGACGGAGCACGACCGTGTCCTGCAATTTGCCTCCGTGAGCTTCGACGCGGCCGCCGAGCAGATCTTCCCGGCGCTGATGTGCGGCGGAAGCCTGATTCTACGGGATTCCCCCCACTGGGGCCCTGAGGAGGTGGTGGCCACCCTGCGTACGGCGCGGGTCACCGTCGCTGAGCTACCCGTCGCGCTGTGGGAGCAGGTGATCCCACTCCTGGCCGAACACGGCACCGGGGACTGGCTCCGGCTGCTGGTCCTGGCCGGTGAGACGATCTCGCCGGGCTCCGTTGCCAATTGGTTTGCCGTTACCTCCGTCCCCATCCACACCACCTACGCCCCCACCGAGGCCACGATCACGGCGACGACGTACGTGCTCGACCGCCCGGGCCCTGTGCTCATCGGTACACCGGTGGCCAACACCCACGTGTGCGTCATGGACCGGGCCGGCGGGCTCGTACCGGCGGGGGTGCCGGGCGAGCTGTGGATCGGCGGCGTAGGAGTCACCCGCGGCTACGGGAACCAGCCGGCGCTTACGGCCGAGCGGTTCGTCCCCCACCCCTTTGCTACAGGGGAACGCATGTACCGGTCCGGAGACCTCGTGCGACAGCTTCCCGACGGCGCTCTGGAGATTCTCGGCCGCATCGACACCCAGGTGAAGCTGCGCGGCCAGCGCGTCGAACTCGGTGAGGTGGAGTCCACCCTGGTCGCGCACACCGAGGTGGCGTCCGCCGTGGCGGCCGTGCGTGAGGACACACCGGGCGACAAGAGGCTCGTCGCCTACTGCGTCCCGGCTCCCGGGCACCTCGTGGACGCGAGGGCACTGCGGGAGCACTGCCGCCGCACCCTGCCCGAGTACATGGTGCCCAGCGTTATCGCTGTCCTGGACGCCCTCCCGTTGACCCCCAACGGCAAGGTCGACCGCCGTGCCCTGCCGGCCCCGGACCCGGACGCGCAGACACCGGACGACACCTTCGTGGCACCGCGCAACGAGGTGGAGCAGGCCATCGCGAACGTGTGGGCGGAAATCCTCGGGACGCAGCGCATCGGGCTCCGGGACAATTTCTTCGACCTGGGCGGCCATTCGCTGCTCGCCACCCGCCTGACCAACCGCATCGAGGCACTGACCGGGGTCACGATCAGCCTCGTCGACCTGTTCCGGGGGCCCACCGTCGAGGCGCTCAGCCGACAGGTCCTGGAACGTTTCGCCGAACTGGAGCACGAGGGGACAGCGGAATGACACCCGAGGTAGATGACGCCCTCAAGGCAGTCGAGAAGCAGTACGGTGCCGGAAGCATCGACCGCGTGCACCAGATGCTCGACCCCGCGCGGCAGGAGCGGCACCCGCTGCAGAAGAACGCCAAGTGGATCCTGCCCGGCCTATCGAAGAAGCCCTGGCACGATCCCTACGAACACCCCGAGCTCGCCCCCGTCGTCCGCGCCTTCGAGGCCGGACACGCGGACATCAAGGAGGAGTTGACAACCGCGTGGTCACGGAGCCGGCCGTCGTTCACCGACTACGAACACTACCTATCCACGCAGTCCGACTGGCAGGCCCTCTACCTGTTCCGCGCCGGGGCGCTCGTACCCGAAGCGGCTCAGGTCGTACCGACGGCGTACCGCATCCTTGACGAGTACGCCATCCGCACCGGGACCCACTGTCCGTTGCTGGAGAGTCACTTCTCCACCCTGCTTCCCGGAGCCGTGGTCGAACCGCACTGCGACCTGTGGAACTTCAGCATCAACCTCCACCTGGCCGTCGACATCCCCGAAGGGTGCGGGATCAAGGTCGCGCACGAGGCCCGCACCTGGGCCGAGGGCAAGTGCCTGCTCTTCGACTACTCGTTCGAGCATGAGGCTTGGAACAAGGGCGCCGGAGTCCGCACCTGTCTGCTGGTGGACCTGTGGCACCCCGAGACGACCCTCGCCGAACGCGCGGCACTGACCGCCCTGATCACCGAGATCCGGCTCCTCCTCGGGGATCTCTGACCCGGGATCTCCAAGTGTGACCGGGCATCGGTGTAGTGACCGTGCCGGGCGTTGGACCTGGGAGTGTTCAGTTTGACTGGTCCTGCTGTCGGCTGGATTGGTTGGAGGTGCTGGGTCGTGGCCCCTCGGGTTGATGTTGCCTGGCTCGGCGTTGAGGGTGTGGACTGCGGCTTTTGCAGGTTGGGTGGATTTCGCCGTTGTGCTCATTTGTGTTGGATTTCTGTGCAGGTGTACTGGGCGCCCTAACTGACACTCACCGCATGCGGTGCGGAAACGCAGAGCCCTCCCCAGCACGACACTCGTATGAAGCGAGCTGCAGGCATCGGAACCCTGAGCATCATCAGCAACAAGGACATGTGGATCTCCACCCGGCCTGACAGCCTCAAGAAGCTCGAAACCCCCGCAGCCGAAGGCGAGCGAGGGCAGCGCGGCATGTCACGAATTCCATAATTCCCATTGGGGTTCCATTCGGTTGGGGTTTCTTCTTCCATTCCCGATTATAGGGCAAAAGGAAGGTGCCGCTTTCGGCTATTACGTGGCTTCAGCCGGCTTGTCCCGGCAAGATTCAGGGCGTTTTCTACCCTTAATTGTAAAAGGGGAAAGTGGGCCCGTGGTCGGCTACTCCCCATGTGGACACTACGCCTGTAGGTCACTTCTGAAACCGGGTTCGGGAGGCTATTTTGTGATCTACTCTCCCCGGGAGGTAGTGGAGGATTTTTCGGGATGCTACACACCTACATCAGAGACTGATGTAGGTGTGTAGCATCGACGCTACAAGCTGTCCGTTCGGGGGAGTCCAACCGGCCGCCGGTTGACCAGGGCCAGCACCCGCCTACTGCTGCCGGCCGGGCCCGCTTGCGGGCCTTGGTCCTGGAGGCGGAGCCGGAGGGGCCGGGGTGGGAGCGGAGCGGACACCCCAACGGGCCGTAGGCCCGGACCCCGTGAAACGGGGTCACCTCGCCCGGCGAAGCCGGGCGTTCGGGACTGAGCGCAGCGAAGTCCCGAACCGGTCCGCAGCGGAGCTGCGGACTCCGGCCCGAAGGGCCGGCCATGGCCCGGCGCAGCCGGGCCCGTCGAGCGCAGCGAGGCGGTCCGCTTCCTGTGCGCGCAGCGCACA
>NZ_JANFAK020000208.1:0-70 GCF_024721315.2 Streptomyces sp. Isolate_45 | reverse complement strand
TGGACAATCTCGGTTGGCGTGTTCTGCTTGTAAAATTGGGGGGGGGGGGGGGGGGGGGGGGGGGGGGGGG
>NZ_JANFAK020000020.1 GCF_024721315.2 Streptomyces sp. Isolate_45 | reverse complement strand
CCAGATTTTCAATTTTGACTGGAGTTCAGAGTTTTGCTATTCCGATCTGGGAGCGCGGCGGCCGCCGCGAGCAGGGCGGCGGCCGGGAGGAGCGCGGTCAGTGCTGTCATGCCCCCGACGCTCCCGCCGCCGGGTCGACGGCGCGCGGAGGGTGCGCCGACTGGCGGCACGACACGCCGCCGAAGGAGTCCCCGCCCCGGCTCCTGCCGGGTCGGGTGGTTGCGCGGGCTGTGCTGCGTGTGCGGTTCCGGGGCCGTGCGCGCCGCACTCGGACCTTGGTGGGGGCCGCCCTCGGGCACGTGCCGGGTCGAGGAGTTGCGCGGGCTGTGTTCCGTGCGCCGGATTCTGACGGTGGCGAGGCCGGCCCTCGGGTCATGCGCTGTGTTCCGTACGCGGTTCCGGGGATGCCCGACGCCGCGGACCTCGGCGGGGGCGGGCATCCTCCGGCTGCCGGGCGGAGCGGTTCCGCGGGCGGTGCTCCGCGCGTCGCACCCGGACCTCGGCGAGGTCGGCGGCGGGGCCGGGGGATGGAGGGGATCCGGTGGTCCCCGCCTCCGCGCCGGGGCGTGGGTCAGGAGGTGGGGGGTAGGGGCCAGCCGCGCATCGTGAAGACGCCCTCGTCCTGCGCGCCGGACGCGGTGTACGTGGCCAGCGCTGCCTCGTTGTCCGTGTCGACGCCCACCCACATGCCGTAGCAACCCCGCCTCGCCGCTTCCGCGGCAAGCGCCTCGGTGAGGGCGCGACCGATGCCGCGCCGCCGGTAGCCCTCGTCCACGGAGAGTTCGTACAGGCACATCTCGGTGCCCTTGTCCGGGTGGCTCATCTCGACGCCGGACACCATGCCGGCGGGTACCCCGTCGACGTAGGCGATCAGCATCAGGTGGCCGGGGGAACGCAGGAAGCGCTCGGACCACTCCTCGCGGGCGGGACCGTCGAAGAGCCCCTCGGCGGCTTGCAGTTCGGCGGCGGTGGTGGCGGGGCGGATGTCCATGTCCGTCACGATAGGGGCCGGACCCGTGTGATCATGCGGACATGGCGCGTGCGGGCGGGGAGTTCGAGACGGCGTGGCACACGGCACCCGAAGCGGTACGCCGCTCCCTGGGCCGGGCGTACGAGGCGCTGGTGGCCGGCGGCCTGGCACGCCCCCCGACCGTGCGCTGTCGCGGTCGGGCGCCGCGCGGGCCCGTTGACGGCCCTGGCCGTGCGCCGCGTCGGCCTTGTACCGCGTCGGCCTCGCGCCGCGTGGGCCGCTGACGGCCCCGGCCGTGCGTCGCGTCGTCCGTGCGCCGCGCCGACGATGCGCTGTCGCCGTCGGGCGCCGCGTGGGACCGCTGACGGCCCCGGCTGACCGCCCCGGCCGTCCACCGTTCCAGTCGCGCGACGCCCCGGCCGCGCTTCGGTTCGGGATGGGGGTGGGCCTGGGGGGCGGGGTCGTCAGGGTGTGCGGACCGCCAGGGCGGCCGCGTACGCGGGTGGGGCCGGGAGGTCGCGGAGGGACCAGCCGGGGACGGGGGCGGGGGTGGCGGCCGAGCCGACGTACGGCTCGATCAGGCCGAGGGCGAGCCCCGTGCCGGTGGCCTTGAGGTACGCCTCCTTGCGGGACCACAACCGGGCCAGGGCCGCCTGCCGGTCCGTCACCGGCAGCGCGGTCAGTTCGGCGGTCTCCGCAGGGTGCAGGGTTCCCATCACGTCGCCCACGGCCCCCGCGTTCGGGAGGCCCTCCACGTCGACGCCTACCGGGACGCCCGCGAAGGCGAAGTAGGCCATGTCCGCGCTGTGCGACAGCGAGAAGTGCACCGCGCCCCCCGCCACGGCGGGCCGCCCGTGCGGGCCGCCGCAGCAGGGGCAGTCCTCGCGGACCAGCGTGACCTTCTCGGGCGCCAGGCCCAAGTAGGCGCCGAGCAGCACCCGCAGCCCGATGTGGGAGGCGAGGTAGCTGCGCCGGTCGTGCGGGCGCAGCAGGCGGGCCAGCCGGTCCCGTTCGGCCGCGTCGAGCAGCGCCGCGGCCTCGTCGATCCGGTGGTCGCCGATCACCGCGAGCGTGGTGTCCAGGGACCACACGACGGCGTCCGACCCCACGGGCAGCGTGCCCGTCCGCGGTATGTCACCGCCGAGCTGATTCACGTACTCGGTCATCCGAGCAGGGTAGACGAGGAGATCGGCGGCCCGGTTACCCTCGTCCGGGTTTCTTAGTGATCACCTCCAGGGGGACAGGCCGTGCGCAGTGCCGTCGTGACGCCGGAAGGCGACCGGATCCGTTGGGTCGAACTGCCCGGGGAGGAACCGGCCCGTGTCTACGTCCACGGACTGGGCGCCACCTCGCCCGCCTATTTCGCGGCCGGCGCCGTGCACCCGCTGCTGGCGGGCAGGCGTTCGCTGCTGGTCGACCTGATGGGGCACGGGCACAGCGACCGCCCCGACACGTTCTCGTACACCCTGGAGGCACACGCCGACGCCCTCGCGCGGGCACTCGACGAAGCCCGGGTCGAGGCGGCCGAGGTGATCGCGCACAGCATGGGCGGAGCCGTGGCCATCGTGCTGGCCGCCCGCCACCCCCACCTGGTGTCCCGGCTCGTCCTCGTCGACGCGAACCTCGACCCGCTGCCCCGCGTACCCGCGGGCCCCGGCAGCGGCGGGATCGCCGCCTACACGGAGGAGGAGTTCCTCGCCGGGGGCTGGGCCGAGGTGCGCGACCGGGCCGGCGCCCACTGGTGGTCGACCATGCGCCTGGCCGGTCGGACCGCCCTGCACCGCAGCGCCGTACACCTCGTGACCGGTACGACCCCCACCATGCGGGAGTTGCTGCTGGACCTGAGGATCCCGCGCGGCTTCCTGTACCCGGAGGCGGACGGATCCCCCGCGGGGACCGAAGCGCTGGAGGCCGCGGGAGTGCGCGTCCTGCCCGTACCGGACTGCGGGCACAACATCATGCTGGACAACCCGGAGGCCTTCGCCCGGACCGTGTCCGCCCTCCTGCGCGCCAGCACGATCGAGGTCGGGTAGCCGCCGAACCTTCCCTCCGGCCGCCGGGACTTCGGCAGCGCCTCCGTGACGCTTCTCAGCGCTGCCCGGCGGTCCTGACGGCTCCCGCCGTGCGCTTCGTCGGGGCGCCGGGGGACGGGGTGCCGTCGGTCCATGCGTAGACCCGCTTGCCGCGCACCGCCACCTGGTACTGGTGCCGGTCCCGGCACTCGGGGCGCTCCTCCGCCCTCGTGTCACGCGGCCACCAGCGGGCGGCCAACCGGGGCCCGCCCTTCACCTTCTGGGTGCCGGCGGTGCACTGCGGTCCGTCGAGGGCGGTCCGGCCCAGGGTGAAGCGGATGAGCCGGGCCTCGCCGTTCGTCCGGACCCGTATCCGTATGTCCGTGGCGTCCGCCGGTATCCAACCGGGCAGGGCGAACGCCCGGTCGCCGCGCGTCGGCGCGTCGGCCGCGGTGGCGAAGCGCTTGCCCTTCTCGTGCAGGACGCGGTCGTCGAGCGCGTTGGTGACCGGGTTCGGCGGCAGGTTCGGCAGGGCGAAGGCGGCCGTGGCCATTACTCCCACGGCAGCGGCGGCGATCACGAGCGGGCGGCGGTTCATACGGCCAAGTGTTCCGGGCACGGGCGCCGGCCCGCGTCCCTCCGCGGTACCAAGTTTCTCTCTGCCGCAAGTCGCACACGACGTCATACCTGAGAGGGGCTTGACCGCCACCCCGGAGCGCCCCGCGCGTTACAGGTCCGTGGGGGACCGGAGCCCGTCGCGCGCCGCCGTCCTCGCCGCCACACCCCACCGGGAGGCCCCGTCGTGCGTCGTAGCCCCACCGTCCTCCTCGCGTGCGTGCCGGCCGCCCTCCTGCTCACCCTCACGGGTCCAGCCCTGGCGGCCCCCACCGTCCTGGCCGTCCCGGCGGACAAGCCACTGGTGCTCGACGGCTGGACGCGGACCGGGGCGGCGAGCCACGACGCCTGGGCCGCCGCACGCGCCGACCGGGCGGCCTGGACCGCGTACGCGTTCGACTGGTCGACCGACCACTGCACGACCTCCCCCGACAACCCCTTCGGCTTCCCCTTCCGGACGGCCTGCGCCCGCCACGACTTCGGCTACCGCAACCACAAGGCGGCCGGCTCCTTCCGGGCCGCGAAGCGCCGCCTGGACGACGCCTTCCACTCGGACCTCGTACGGGTCTGCGCCCGCTACGCGTCCGTACGGAAGGCCTCCTGCCACGGCACGGCCCGCACGTACTACGAGGCCGTGCGGACCCTCGGCATTCCCTTGCGGCGCGACGGCCGATCCACCTGATCCACCCGGTCCACCCGGTTCACCCGGTCCACCTGACACACCGACCCCCGCCCCCTCAGCTCTCGATCAGGCGCTGGAAGGCCACCGTGTCGAACATGTCCTCCATCCGGACGGCGCGGCCGTCCCGGATGGTCCAGGAATGGATGAAGCTCAACTGCTCCGTGCGGCCGCTCACCGAGGTGACGTGGCGGACCCCGAAGACCACCACCCGGTCGCCGGACTCCACGAACTCCATCGGCTCCAGCCGCATGCCGCCCACGACGGTGGGCGCGTGGGCCAGGAACTCCCGTACGCCCTCGTGGCCGTACTTGGTCCCGCCGAGGTTGTAGTCGGCCATGCTGTCGGGGTGGACCCACTCCACGTCCGGCGCCAGGGCGTTCAACAGCGCGCCCACGTCGTGGGTGTGGAAGGCCTCGTAGGCGGAGCGGATGAGCGCGAGGTTGTCCGACGGTGCGAGGCAGGGGCTGTAGGCGGTGGTCATGCTGCTCGGGCTCCTTCGAGATCGTTGTACCGGCGGACGAGCCGGGGGTGCAGGGCTTCGAGGGTGCGGCGGATTCCGTCGCGCCAGGGGACGGTGCAGGGGCCGGTCAGTTCCCGGCGCAGCGTCGGGTCGAACCGGTACGTCTCGCGGGTGACCTCGCTCGGTACGAGGCGTGCCTCGACGCCGGTGAGTTCCTCCATGTGGCGGATGCAGTCGGTGATGCCGACGGCCTCGTCGCCGCCCCAGTTGACGAGCGTCGCCGGGGTGCCGGCGGCCCTCCACAGGTAGGGCACCTGACGTACCAGGTCGTCGGTGTGCAGCGGCGAGAACCAGTTCTGGCCCTCGACGGGTACGGCGATGGGCTCGCCGGCGAGCATGCGCGCGAAGTACAGCATCGGGACGCCGCCGTAGCCGCCGGGCCCGTACGCGATGTTCAGCCGGGCGATGGTCGTGGGCAGCCCCAGCACCTGCGCGAAGGCGCGCACGGCACCCTCCGTCGCGATCTTGCCGACGGGGTAGGCGGGCATCCAGTCGGCGACGCCGTCGACCGGGTCGGTCTCGGTGTACCGGTGGTCCAGGGTCTGCCGTGCGTACAGGGCGCCCGTGGAGACGTACAGGAAGGCCTCCGCGTCGGCGCAATGCGTCATGAGGCGGCCCGTGGCCACCGCGTTGACCTCGGCGACGGCGTTGAAGTCGCCGTCCTCGCCGCGCCGGACCGCGGAGTGGATGACGTGGGTGAAGTCCTGCGGGAGGTCCCGGAGGGCCTCCCGGGAGGGATCGTCCATGTCCCAGCGCCGGGTGGTGATGGACTTCGCGTTCAGCGCGCGCTCGACGCCCGGGGTGCCGAACCGGCCGAGGCACCACACCTCGTTGTGCTCCGCCAGGGCCTCGGCCACGGGTCGGGCGACCTGGCCGGTGCCGCCGGTGACGAGGATCTTCTTGCCCTTCATCGGGTGTCTCCCTGCGGGTTCGTGACGTACGGGGTGGCGGCGCGCGCGGCGGTGATCCGGTCCGCGTCGCCGAGGGCCAGGTCCAGTTCCCGGCGCAGGATGCTCTGGAAGGTGGCGACGTGGCGGGGACCCATCAGCGTGTAGTGCTCGCCGGGGACCTCGACGTACCGGTTCGGGCCGGTCGTGTGCTCGTCCCAGCGCCGCAGTTCGTCGTCGAGCCAGTCCTGCTTGCTGCCGCGCAACGGGGTCGCGTAGAAGACGTGCATCGAGGGCACCGTGCCGCTGGGCTCGTAGTCGCGGCCCAGGTCGGTGAGCCGTGCGGCGACCTCGGCCCAGGCCGCGAACCTGTCGCCGTCGAGGTCGAGTTCCGTCAGGCGGTCGGGGGCGGCGAGGGCCATGAGGCGGTCCACCTGCTCCTCGCGGGGCAGGCCGCGCAGATCGCCCGGCAGCTCGCGCGCCTGCTTCTTGTCGATCAGGGACAGGAAGAACGCCAGGTTGACGGCGGTCTCCACGAAGTCCAGCTCGTCCATGCGGTACTTGATGTGGGGCGGCAGGTTGAAGCTGCCGACGAAGTCGACGCGCTCGCCCCCGGCGCGGAGCACCTTGGCGATCTCGAACGCGACCGCGCCACCGTACGAGTAGCCGGCCACGGCGTAGGGACCGTGCGGCTGGCGGGCCCTGATGGCCTCCACGTAGCGGTCGACCATCTGCTCGAACGTGGCGAACGGCTTCTCGCCCTCGTTGAAGCCGCGGGCCCGGAGAGCGTGGAACGGCCGGTCTCCGGTGAAGTACTTGGCGAGGTTGACGAAGACGAGGACCTCACCGACGCCGGGATGGACGCAGAAGAGCGGGGTCTTGGTGCCGGTGGTCTGCATGGGCACGACGGGCTCGTAGACCTGCGGGGCGGATTCGGTCGCCGCGGTGAGGCGGGCGGCGAGGGCCCGGACGGTGGGGGCGGTCAGCACGGTGATCACCGGCAGGTCGTCGACGCCGAGGCGGCGGGCCACCTTGCTGCGCAGCCGCAGGATGTCCAGGGAGGTGCCGCCCAGGTCGAAGAAGTTGGCGGTGGCGCTCAGGGTCGCGGGGTCGACGGCGAACATCTCCGCGTAGATCCCCGCCAGGATCCGTTCGGTGTCGCCCTCCGGGGCGGTGTGGCCGCCGAGCATGCGCAGGGCGAGGTCGGCGAGCCGGCCGCGGACCGCGTCGTAGGCACCGGCTTCGAGGCGGCGGCGCATCAGCGCGCGTTGGATCTTGCCGAGGCTGGTCTTGGGGAAGGCCTCGCGGGGGAGCGCGAGGATGAGGGAGGGCCGGAAACCCCACTGCATGACGACGCCGCTGCGAACGGCGCTGATCACCCGGTGCAGCTCGGCCTCGTCCTCCTCGGCCGCTTCGCAGTGGAAGGCGACGACGAGTTCCTCGGTGTCGCTGCCCGGCGCGCGGGTGGGGAAGGCGGCGACGTAGGACCCGGCGACGCCGTCGAGCTGCTCCAGGGAGGTCTCCAGCTCGTGGCTGAAGTAGTTGACGCCGTTGACGATGACACTGTCCTTGCTGCGGCCGACGAGGGTGAGCCGGCCGTCGTCGACGCGGCCCAGGTCGCCGCTGCGGAACCAGCCATCGGCGGTGAAGGCCGCGCGGGTGGCCGCCTCGTCGTTGTAGTAGCCACGGGTGACCACGGGCCCGGTGAGCTGGAGCTCGCCCACCTCGCCCTCCGGAAGCGGCCGGTCGGCGGGGTCGACGATCCGCATGCGCATGCCGTCCACGGGGGTGCCCAGGGAGGCGAACTCCGCACCGCCGTCCGCCCGCGGGAACTCCCGGGAGTAGACGGAGCCGGCGCAGGTCTCGGTCATGCCGAAGGCGGGCCACAGGGCGTCGGGTGCCAGTCCGTACGCCGCGAATCGCTCCAGAAACGTTTCGCCGGTGGTGCGGACCACGGCCTCCCCGCCGCTGATGATCTGCCGGAGGGCGGAGAGGTCGAGTCGTTCTCCACCGACCTCCGAGCGGTCCGTGTTCCCATTGAGCTGCGCGAGGAGGAAGTTGGGTGTGAACGTCATCGTCACGCGGTGCCGCGAGGCGAGCCGCAGGAACTCCAGCGGGTCGCCGAGGACGGCCGCGGGCTCGACGTGGATCTGGCGGCAGCCCACGGAGAGCGGGAGGAGATGGCACTCCAGCAGGGCGGCCACGTGGTCGAAGGACACCCAGTTCATCGTGGTGTCGTGGGCCGTCAGCCGGTGTCGGCCGTTCTTGCCGGCCATCGAGGCGAGCAGGTTCGCGTGACTGAGCACCACGGCCTTGGAGTTGCCGGTCGATCCCGAGGTGAGGACGAGGACGGCGGCGTCGTCGGCGGAGCCGCCGGTGTACGGGGCGGCCGGGTCGGTCCCGTACAACTCGTCCAGTACGGCGACGTCCAGGCCCGCGACGGGCGGGAGTTCGGCGGCGAGTGAACCGTTCGTGACGACGACCGGTCTGTCGAGCAGCGCGTACGCGTGGGTGAGCAGTCCGGCCCACCTGTCCGGGTCGCCGCGCAGGGGCGCCATCGGGCAGGGGACGAACCCGCCGAGGACGGCGGCCCAGAACGCGGTGATGAACTCCTGCGGGCTTTCCAGGATCAGGACGACCTTGTCCTGGGGGCGGAGTCCCCGGGCGCGCAGGCCCGTCAGCACGCGCAGGGCGTCGTGCAGCAGTTCGGCGTGGCTCCGGTCGCGGAACCCGGCGTCGGCCGGGCCCGCGCAGTAGCGGATCCCGTTCGCGGGGTGGAGTCGGGCGGCGTTGAGCAGCAGGTCGGCGGTGTTCCGGGAAGGTGCGGTGTTCACAGTCACTCCGTTGCCTGGGGACGCGATCGGGGCCGGGTCGACCCGTCGCGGATGGAGGAGGGGTGTGGAACGGCGGCGTCAGAAGGGCCGCACGACCACCTGGTGGCCGACGTCCGCCGGCAGGGCCACCGTTGCCGTCCAGCCGGTCGGGACCTCGGCGTCGGTCACCCACCACGTGGACGGGGCGCCGAGGGCGAGCGTGGTCACCTCGGCCGGCCCGGGTGCGTCGGCGTGGGTCTCCAGCTTCGCCAGCTCGTCGGTGATGCCGACCCCCGCGGCCTTCAGCACCGCTTCCTTGCGGGTCCAGCAGCGCAGGAAGGCGAGGCTGCGTGCGGGACCGGCCGGTTCGGCGAGCACGGCGCGGCGTTCCCGCGGGGTCAGGGCGACGTCGGCGATGTCGGTGACCGGTACGTCGCGCAGGGGTTCGGCGTCTATTCCGACGGGGTGCGGGGAGACGGCCAGCATGCCCAGCCCGGCGGTGTGGGAAAGGCTGATGCATAGGGAAATGTCGGGCCGCACCACGGCGGGCGGTCCGTGTTCCGCGTCGCCGCAGCCGCCGCAAGGGGCGCGGCCTATTGAAATGTCAAGGGCGGGAATCCGAATAATTTCGGCCAGGATGCGGCGAATGGTGGCGCGGGAGCTGATGAACTCGGCGGCCCGTTTGGTCGATTTGAATGCCCGCGCACGACTCGCTTCGGAAGCGTCCAGAAGAGCCAGATCGGCCGAACTGAAACGACCGTGCGGTATACGCCACCACCACACCAGTGCGTCGGCGGAATCGAGGCTGGAAAAAGTGGTATCGACTGTCCGGATATCGTCTGCGGAGCGTGTGGTCACGAGGGGACCGTAGGCAGCAACTCGTCTGACCTGGTGAGCCCTTGACAAATTGCGGACAGCTATGGAACGCCCTGTGATGGGTGGGCTGCCGAGCGTGCCCGAAATGACAATGGGAGCTACCGCTTCCGGGGGGTCGGGGCAGTTTCCTGTCACGCGCGGTGAGGAGTCTCGACGCCCCGTGACACACGGGATATCCGGGCTCCTCGTGGCCGGCGCGTCTCACCGGGGCGATGTTCCCCTGCCCCGGTCTCACCATCCGAACCGCAGAGGGGTTGGATCCGGTCGCTCTTGACACTGCTTCGAATAGTGCGCGCCTCGGCCACATCCAACGTGGGTGCGCCTTATCGGCCCACTGAGTCACACCGTTCACCGGTTAAGATGTGCCCGACCAGCGGATGTCCCGCACGTGGGGGCAACGCTAAACATACGGGGGCGAAATGATGGGAACTGGAATTGAACCACCGGGCGCGGCCGCAGTCGCGGAGGAGGGAGAGCCCAGAACGGACCACGCCGCGCATTTGGAGAAAGCGCTGCTCCAGGCCCATGCGCTGATCGAATCGACCGTGTCCCTGCACCGGACGCGGCCGATACCACCCTCCTCGGTGGCGCGTACCGACGCCGCGCGCATCGGGGACACCCTGGAGCAGTTGGTCAGGCGCGCACGCCATTCGGTCTGCGTCGCACTGACCGGCACCGGTGAGTTCGCCGACGCAGTACTGAAACTCCTCGCGACGATCCCTCCCCGGGTGGTCGTGCGCGTGCTGTGCACCTCCGAGGCCGCCGGTTCGCCGCTCATCACGTTAACGGAGGTCCCCGACCGGCGGGTGGAAGTCCGGGTGTCCGAGAGCGATCTTCGAGAGATCCTCGTGGTCGACGGCTCCGTGGCGTTGGTGCGGGCGGCCGGCAGCGCCGGTGAGCAGGCCGCCCTCGTGAACGACGCGGCAGCCGTGCGCGCCCTGGAGCTGCTCTTCGCCGGCGCCTGGTCCCGCGGCCGCAAACTCGCCGACCACCTGCACCTGAGTCCGCGCCTGCGCACGGAACTCGCCCGGAACATCCTTGAGCGGCTCCGGGCGGGGAACACCGACGAGATCGCCGCACGGGACCTGAACGTCTCCCTGCGGACCTACCGGCGCCATGTCGCGGACATCATGCGTGAACTCGACGCCAACTCCCGCTTCCAGGCAGGTGTGAGAGCCGTGGAGTTCGGCCTGCTGGCCGAATAGCGGATCGTCGCCACGCGTCCGATCGGAGCCACATGTTCGAGCGGAACACGCGGGGCGCGCCGCAGGGCTGCCCGCACGCGGCCCTTCACGTCGATCGCATGGTCAGGAAGAGGGGGTACACGTGTCTCAGAACACCGAGGACGTGATGGAGCGTGCCCTGCTCCAGGTCCGGGAGCTGTTGGAGTCGACGGTCGCCATTCACCGCGACCGCAGTCTCCAGGAACAGCTCATCGAAGTGGTCGAGAACGACTACGAGGTCGTCCTCGACACCGCCCAGCGGCTGATCGAGAGCGCGACCGAGTCCATCGACATCGTCCACGCAAGGCTCCGGGGGTCGGACGAGACCCCGGGGAGAACGGAACGGGGGTTGATCTACCGGGCGATCCCAGGGGTGTCGGTACGCGTGCTGGCCTCGCCGGCTCTGCTCGACGAGGAGTTCGTGCGCGAACAGATGAGCATGGACAGACCGATGGCGGTGCGGGTGGCCAAGGTACCCCCGTTGCAGGCACTGATCGTCGACGGCCGGTCCGCGCTGGTGGTCGCGGAGTCCGCCGTCGGTCGTCGGGCCTCGGTTATCCGGGTCCCCGAGGTCCTGCACACCCTGCACACCCTGTTCGAGAGCGTGTGGGTCAACGCCGTGCCGGCCGGTGAGCGCATCGTCTTCGGCGACTGGGACCGCGCCGCGCTCGCGCGACAGATCCTGGGCGCGTTGCAGGCCGGCGTCACCGATGACGTCGCCGCCAGGGAGCTGGCCGTCTCGGTGCGCACGTACCGCCGCTACGTAGCGGACATCATGGCGCTGCTGGGGGCCAACTCCCGGTTCCAGGCAGGCGTACGGGCCGCGGAGCTGGGACTCCTGCCCCCGCCGGCCGACGGAGGGGGGCGCGCCTCACCGCCGGCAACTTCCTGAAAGGAGCGTTGCCCCCACCCGTCACCGCCAGTTGTATGGGCCGCCAGGAACGCGATTGCGCAGCACGTGCGGAACGCAGCTTCCCTGGCGGCCGGTTCCCCCTCCGAGCGCCGTCGCCGCACGGGGCCGGTCCGGATCGCCGGACCCGCCCCGTGCCCTCAGGTGAACGCCCTACGGAAGGCAGGTCCATGAATCAGTTGGCGGTGGGTCCGGATGTTCCGGGCCGGGGAACGGAGAGTCGGCACGCCGGCGCGGCCGGGCGCGCACACCGGGTGTGGGGCCGATGAAGGTCATGACCCAGGAACCGCGGGTCAGTGGGGTGGGCGTGCTGGACAAGGCGTCCATGCTGCTGAGCATCGTGGAGGCCGGGCCGGCGACCTTGGCGGAACTGGTTCGGGTGAGCGGCCTCACCCGGCCGACGGCGCACCGGATCGCCCAGGCGCTGGAGCGCCTCGACCTGCTCACCCGGGACGACCGCGGCCGTTTCGTGCTCGGCACGCGGCTCGGGAACATCGCCGTGGAGGCGCAGCGGGACCGGCTGGTCCAGGCCTCCCTGCCGGTCCTGACCGACCTGGCCTGTCTGACCGGGCTCGACGCGAGGATCCTGCGGCGCCGGAGCGAGAAGCAGGTCTGCGTCGCCACCTCGGTGGACCCGGACAGCCTCACGGACCCGTTGCCGCTCGGTACGACCAGGCCCGCCAAGGCGGGCGCGGCCTCCCAGGTGCTGCTCGCCTGGGAGGACCCCGAGGACCTGTACGAGGGCCTGCGCGGGGCCCGCTTCACAGCGGCCCAGCTCGCGTTGGTGCGCCGCCGGGGATGGGCACACGGTCCCGACGGGGCGGTGCCCGACGCCTCCTCGATCGCGGTTCCCGTGCGGGCCAAGGGCGACCGGGTCGTGTGCGCCCTCGTACTGACCGGCAAGGCCCCCCGGATGCCCGCCGCGGAACCCGGCCGCGCCCTGCTCGGCGCGGTGATCGACGCCGCGTCCCGGCTCGGCGAAGCGGCGACGCGTCCCCGACGCGGGGGCGTCCGTCCGGTCGCCTGAGCCGTCCCGCCGCCGACCGGCGGCAGCATGCTGCCACTCCCGTTGTGGCTCGATCGGCACCACCACAGTCGAGGGCGGGTCCGTCCGCCGCGTTCCTGCCGGCAATTGCGAAGGAGTACGAGGCGTGTCCACCGCAGTCCTCACCGAACCGGTCAGCCGCCCCATCGTGGGCATGGGCGCCGTCGCCGCCGTCGGATCCGGCGTCGACGCGCTCTTCGAGAGCGTGTGCGCGGGCCGCAGCGGCCGGGCGCGGCTGCGCGGATTCGACCGGAGCAGGTTCACCGCCCAGCACGCCTACGAGGTCGACGACCGGCCGGTGGGAGGCGGGGACGTACCCGGCCGGGCCACCCGGTTGCTGCTCGACGCCGTGGGACAGGCCGCCGAGGACGCCGGACTCGGCGATGACCTCAGTGGCATCCCGATCCTCGTGGGCACCGGGATGCGCGAGATGCGCTCGCTGGAACTGTGGTGGCGGGACGGCTCCCCCTTCGCGGACTCGGGACTGAACTTCGGCGCCGCACTGCGCGAGAGGTTCCGCGCCGACATCACCCACACGTTCTCCAACGGCTGCTCGGCCTCCCTGTACGCGCTGGCCCTCGCCTCCGACCTGCTGGGACAGGAGGGCGACGACGCCCCGGAGCACGTGATCGTCGCCGGTGTCGACGTCGTGACCGAGTCCATGTACGGGCTGGCGGAGCGGGTGCGCCCCTACGGGGGCACCGGCCGGAGCGTCTCCCTGGGCGACGGGGCCGCCGCGATCGTGCTGCGCAGGACCGGCGGCGACGCGGCCCGGGTGCACGGCCGGCTCCGGGGGGTCTCCCTCAGCTGCGACGCGCACCACGTCACCGCACCGTCCCGGGACGGCATCGCCGAGGTCATGAGGTCCGCGTACCGGCTGGCCGGCGTTCGACCCGGTGACGTCGACCTGGTCATGCTCCACGGCGACGGCACACCGGGCGAGGGCGACGCCGAAGCGGCGGCGCTCGCCGAGGTGTTCGGGACCGACGAGGCCGCCCCGCTGATGACGGCGGTGAAGTCGATGACCGGGCAGACGTTGGGCGCGGCGGGCCTGATCGACCTGATCGTCGGAATCCGCGCCCTCGGCGAGGGGCGGGTGCCGACGATCGCCTGGCCGCGCGGCACGACCGACGACGCTCCGCCGCGCTTCGTGACGGGCGCCGCGGCGGAGGGGCAGCGGATGAACGTGGCGCAACTCAACGCCTTCGGACTCGGCGGCATCAACGCCGTCGCCATTGTGGAAGGAGGTCCATGAGCATGAACACCGCCACCGGGCCGCGTACCGGACCGACCCCCCGCGAGGCCCGGTCGCCCGTCGGAGGCCAGGAAGGGATCGCGGAGGACTGGGCGGACCGCGCCGCGGGCGCGCCCCGGCTCCTGTTCGTGGAGAACAAGGGAGCGCAGGACACGGGAGAGGCGGGCGGTGAGGGCGGGGCCGACGACTTCAGGAGCGAGGCGGTCACGCAGGTCCTCATGGGCAACTCCGTCATGCTCTTCCTGGTCCAGGAGGGAGTGGTGCTGGCGGTACCCGGCCGGGACACCGATCTCGACCGGTTCCAGCGCGAGGGCGGACTGCTCGCCGCGGACCGCTTCTCCCTGGAGGAGCGCGGCCTCGACGTGGGAACGCTCCGCCGGGGCACGAGGATCACCGGCATGGACGAGGTGGCCGGCTGGATCCTCGACCCGTCCGTGCGGGTGATGTGGCACTGAACCCGTGATGTGACGCCGACGCGCCCGGGGCGGGGGCGACCGGTCCTCCGGCCGCCACCACCCCGGGCGCGCGGGCTCACGCGCAGCCGCGCTGCCAGTTCCAGCCGATGAAGGTGTTCTTCAGCTCCACGTCGAAGGTGCAGGTGGCGGTCCCGTCGCCGTTCAGCTTCACGTAGGAGTGGTGGGAGTTCGCGTACCGGTTGCCGCCGAGGTCGAAGATGCCCTTGTACGTGAAGTCCGCGTGGGCCTCGTAGGACGCGGCGCCCGTGGCGTTGGACGACTTCAGCGACCAGCCCGCGTTCCACGGCTCGCGGTTCCACTCCTGGCGGGCCGTGCCGGCGGGGTTGGAGACCTGGCCGCCGGTCGTGTCCCAGGTGGAGTCCGTGTACAGGCCGGTCATCCGGATGTTGCAGCAGTCGAACATCTCGTTCCAGCTGCGGACGGTCCGGTTGGTTCCGGCCTCGGCGGCGGCGCTGCCGAGCGCCCCCTTCCGCGCGGTCCCCCCGGCGGCGGGAACGTAGCGGACCTCGCCCAGGACCGGCTTACAGTCCTCACCGATCGTGACCGACTGCTGTACCGCCATGCCCGCGGGCGGCACGGGCAGCGCCCCGGACAGCTTGACGCCCTCGCACTTCCGGTCGGGGGCCGGAGCCGCCGCCGTGGTGTCGGCGGGCGCCGCGACGGCGGTACCGACCATGAGGGCCAGCAGGCCGGCCGATGCGGAGACGACGGTTGCGATACGCATTCTCAATTCCCCTTGTTCTGCTTCGAGTTACTCGATGTGCGAGCTTAACCACGGTTATTCGGGGTGGAGTCCGCCGGCGGGATGTTGGCAGGAAGATGGCATTGAACTGGTGCGACTCCGCAGGATGTGTCGGTGGCACCTTCATGCCAATTCCCTTTGTCGGTCGATGGATTCGATGCCAGAGTTCCGCGGAGCGTCGCCGTTCGGATGGCGAATGGCGATCCGTCGTGAGGTGGGGGATTCCTCGTGGGTCGTATTCGGACGCAATCGACCGCCATAGCCGACCGGGCGGAAGCGGGCAGTGGCCTGCTGGCCCGGCTGTGCCTGGACGACCCGGAGTTCGAGGCCCGCATGGGCGAGGCGCTGGCCGGCGCGGAGCAGCGGCTCCATGACTGTGCCCGTGCCGCGGAGGACCCCCGGATCGCCGACCTCACCGGACACCTAGCCTCCGCCGGGGGCAAGCGGATGCGTCCGGTGCTGGTCCTGCTGGGCGCCGAATTCGGTGATCCGTGGCTGCACGGAGTGATCCAGGCCGCCGTCATCGCCGAACTGGTGCACATCTCGTCCCTGTATCACGACGACGTCATGGACGAGGCCGCGACCCGGCACGGCGTACCCAGCGCCAACGTGCGCTGGGGCAGGCGGGCGGCGGTGTTCGGCGGCGACTGGCTGCTCGCCAGGTCCGCGCAGCTCGCCGCCGACCTCGGGCCGCACGCCCTGCGGTTGAACGCGGAGACGGCCGGCCGGCTCGTGGCGGGACAGCTGCGCGAACTGACCGGGCCCGCACCGGACGAGGACCCGATCGACCACTACTTCGAGGTGACCGCGGGCAAGACGGCCGCCCTGCTCGCCATGTCACTGGGCATCGGCGCGCTCCAGGCCGCGGCACCCGAACCGTACGTCCGCGCCCTGACCACCTACGGGGAACACCTCGGTGCGGCCTTCCAGATCGCAGACGACCTGCTCGATCTGACCGGCCCGGCCGAGGTAACCGGGAAGGAGAGGGGCAAGGACCTGCTCGCCGGGGTGCCGAGCCTGCCCGTCCTGCTCGCCCTCGCCGACCGGAGCCCCGGCAACGAGGAACTGCGGAACCTGCTCCTGGACGGCCCGGTCACCGACCCGGCCGCGCACGGCCGGGCCCTGGAGCTGTTCGCCGTCGCCCGCGCCACGGCGCAGGCCGAGGCGATGATGCACCAGCGGCTCGCCGGAGCCCGGGACGCGCTCGGGACCCTCCCGCAGCGCACGGCACGCCGGGCGCTGGACGCCCTCTGCGACTTCGTCGCCTTCAGAACCAGTTGAGACAGGACAGGAGTTGACCATGACGATGCACGAAAGGGTCGGCGAGCTCACGCGGATCCGCGAAGAGGTCCTGACAGGAGGGGAACAGGGCGCCGAGGCGCAGCACCGCCGGGGGAAGCTGACCGCCCGCGAACGCCTCGACCTCCTCTTCGACGAGGGGTCCTTCCGGGAGGTCGAGCAGCTGCGGCGGCACCGGGCCACCGGCTTCGGTCTGGAGGCGAGGAGGCCCTACACGGACGGTGTCGTCACCGGCTGGGGCACGGTGGAGGGCCGCACGGTCTTCGCCTTCGCCCACGACTTCCGGATCTTCGGCGGGGCGCTGGGCGAGGCCCACGCCGCCAAGATCCACAAGGTGATGGACCTCGCCCTCGCCGCCGGCGCCCCCCTGGTGTCACTGAACGACGGCGCCGGCGCCCGCATCCAGGAGGGCGTCAGCGCGCTCGCCGGGTACGGCGGGATATTCCAGCGCAACACCAGGGCCTCGGGCGTCATCCCGCAGATCAGCGTGATGCTCGGCCCGTGCGCGGGCGGCGCCGCCTACAGCCCCGCCCTGACCGACTTCGTCTTCATGGTGCGCGACACCTCGCAGATGTTCATCACCGGCCCCGACGTGGTCAAGGCCGTGACCGGTGAGGAGATCACCCAGAACGGCCTCGGCGGCGCCGACGTCCACGCGGAGGTGTCCGGCGTCGCGCACTTCGCGTACGACGACGAGGAGACCTGCATCGCGGAGGTGCGCTACCTGCTCTCGATGCTGCCCGCCAACAACAAGGAGATGCCGCCCGGCGCCCCCGCCGCCGACCCCGTCGACCGGCGTTGCGAGCGGCTGCTCGACCTGGTCCCCGTCGACGGCAGCCGCCCCTACGACATGCGGGGCGTGATCGGGGAGATCGTCGACGACGGCGAGTACATGGAGGTCCACGAGCGTTGGGCGACCAGCGTCATCACGGTCTTGGCACGGCTCGGCGGGCAGGTCGTCGGCATCGTCGCCAACCAGCCGCAGTCCTTCGCCGGGGTCCTCGACATCCGGTCGTCGGAGAAGGCCGCACGGTTCGTGCAGATGTGCGACTCGTTCAACGTCCCGCTGGTCACCCTCGTCGACGTACCGGGATTCCTGCCCGGCGTCGACCAGGAGCACGGCGGGATCATCCGGCACGGCGCGAAGCTGCTGTACGCCTACTGCAACGCGACGGTGCCCCGGGTCCAGGTGATCCTGCGCAAGGCCTACGGGGGCGCCTACATCGTCATGGACTCCCGTTCCATCGGTGCGGACCTCTCCCTGGCCTGGCCCTCCAACGAGATCGCCGTCATGGGCGCCGAAGGCGCGGCCAACGTCGTCTTCCGCCGGCAGATCCAGGCGGCGGACGATCCCGACGCGACCCGTGACCAACTGGTCAAGGAGTACCGGGCCGAGCTGATGCACCCCTACTACGCGGCCGAACGGGGCCTCGTCGACGACGTCATCGACCCGGCCGACACCCGATCCGCCCTGATCGGGGCGCTGGGCATGCTCCGTGCCAAGCACGCCCCGCTGCCCTCCCGCAAGCACGGCAACCCCCCGATGTGAGGAGACGCGCCATGTCGGTACCGGCGTTCGAGGGGCCGCTCGGCCCCACACTGATCGAGATCATCCGCGGCACCCCCACCACCGAGGAGCTCGCCGTCGTCACGGCGCTGCTCACCACACTGGCGGCCGGCGCCGCTCCGGAGCCCGAAACGGCGCCCGAACCGGTGCCCGCCGCCGCGGGCTGGGACCGGGGCGAGCCGTACCCGCCCCTCTCCTGGCGGGCGAGACCCTGAGCCGGCAGCTTGCTGCCACTCGCGTTGTCGCCCCCCGGACGCACTGCTAATCAAGACGAAAGCGGCACGAACCGGGCCGCACGACGTCGGCCGCGGCCGCGATACGGGGAGGCAACTCGTGCTTCAGGTGGTGTTCCGGATCCTGGGTCCCCTGGACATCAGTGCCGACGGGATACCGGTGAACCTCACGGGCGCCCGCCAGCGCACGATCATGTCCATGCTGCTCCTCGCCCCCAACCGGATCGTTTCCGTCGACACCCTCGCGGACGCCGTCTGGTACGGGAACCCGCCCGCCACGGCCCGCAACCAGATCGCCATCTGCGTCTCCGCCCTCCGCAAGACCCTCAAGACGGCCGTCGGCATCGAGGACCTCCTGGTCACCAGCCACCCCGGCTACATGCTGTTCGCCGGAGAACACCGCATCGACGCGGTCGAGTTCGAGGAACTGGCCGAGCTGGGCCGGGAGGCCGCCCGCGGCGGCCGGTCCGAGGAGGCCTGCGCGCACCTCGGCGACGCCCTCGCCATGTGGCGCGGCCCCGCGCTGGAGGGCATCACCACCGAACGGGTCGAGGCCGAGGCCGCCCGGCTCACCGAACTGCGCCTCGACGTCTACGAGGAACACATGGGGCTGCGCCTCGCGCTCGGCCACCACCGCGACGTGATCGGCGAACTCACCGCCTTCGTACGCGAACACCCGCTCCGCGAGCAGGCCAAGGGCCACCTCATGCTCGCCCACTACCGCTCCGGCCGACGGGCCGAAGCCCTGGAGACGTACCGGGAGGGCCGACGGCTCCTCAACGACGAACTCGGCATCGAGCCCGGCCCCGCCCTCCAGGAACTCCACGACCAGGTCCTCGCCGATTCCCCGCAGCTGAACCTGCCCACCGTGGCCGCCGTCGCCGTCCCGCTGCGCGACGTTCCCACCCAACTCCCCTCCGGCACCGCCTCCTACACCGGCCGCGACGCCGAACTCGCCTCCCTCGACCGGCTCCTCGACCACCTCGACGGCGCCGCCCTGCCCGTCGGCTCCGTCACCGGCATCGGCGGCGTCGGCAAGACGGCCCTCGCCGTGCACTGGGCCCACCAGGTCCTGGACCGCTTCCCCGACGGGCAGCTCTTCGCCGACCTGCGCGGCTACGACGAGGAGGCGCCGCTGCGGCCCGGCGCCGTCCTCGACCGGTTCCTGCGCGCGCTCGGCGTCCCCGGACCGGAGATACCCGCGGACCAGAACGAACGCTCCGCGCTCTTCCGCAGCGTCCTCGAAGGCCGCCGGGTGCTGATCCTCCTCGACAACGCGCGCTCCTTCCGGCAGATCCGCCCCCTCCTGCCCGGCGGGGGCCGCTGCTGCGTCCTGGTCACCAGCCGCGACCCCATGGGCGGCGCGCTCGCGGGCGACCACGCCTTCGTACCGCTGCACCTCGGTGCCCTCGAACAGGACGAGGCCATCGCCCTGCTCTCCCGCGTCGCGGGCGACGACCGGCTGTCCGCCGACCCGGCCGGCGCGGCCCGGCTCAGCGCGCTCTGCGACCGGCTGCCGCTGGCCCTGCGGATCGCGGCCGCCCGGCTCGCCGCCAAACCCCACTGGCCCGTACGCACCCTCGTCTCCCGCCTGGAGGACCAGCACCGCCGGCTCGACGAACTCAGCCCCGACGAGCGCGGCGTCCGCGCCGGGCTGCGGCTCAGCTACCGCGACCTGCCCACCGCCACCGGCCGGATGTTCCGGCTGTTGGGGGCGGCCAACGTGCCCGACTTCGCGGCCTGGGTCGGCGCCGCGCTGCTGGACATCGACCTGCTGGACGCCGAGGACCTCATCGAGGAACTCGTCGACGCCCAGCTCCTCGTACCGCAGTCCGCCACCACCGGCCACGTCCGCTACCGCTTCCAGTCCCTGCCGCGCCTCTTCGCCCGCGAAGTCGCCCTGGAGGAGGAACCCGCGGAGGAACTGCGCGCCGCGACCCGCCGGGTGGCGGGTGCCTGGCTGGGCCTCGCGGCGGAGGCCCACCGCAGGATCTACGGCGGCGACTACACCGTCATCCACGGCCTCGCCCCGCTCCACGTGCTGCCCGCCGCCCTCGTCGACAGCCTGCTGGAAGACCCGATGGAATGGTTCGAGACCGAACGCGTCGCGATCACCGGCCTGGTCGACCAGACGGCCCGGGACGGCGAGTCCGCGTACGCCTGGGACCTGACGATGACCACGGTCACCCTCTTCCAGAGCCGCAACTACCTCGACGACTGGCGCTCCTGCGCCGAGCGGTCCCTGGAGGCGGCCCGCCGCACCGGCGACCGGCTCGGCGAGGCCGTGATGCTGCACTCGCTCGGCACCCTCGGCATCCTCTCGTGGCAGCACGACGCGGCCGTCGAGCACCTGAACCTGGCGCTGCGCCTGTTCGAGGAGGAGGGCCAGGACCAGGGACGCGCCCTGGTCCTGCGCAACCTGGCCCTGTGCGGGCGGTACCGGGGCGACCTGGACCGGGCCAGGGAGATGGGCCACCGGTCGCTGGAACTGTTCCGGGCCGGTGGCGACCACTACGCGGAGGCCCACGTGCTCGGGCTGCTCGCGCAGATCGAGCTGGAACTCGGCAACGCGCAGGCCAGCCTGGTGCTGTCCTCGGAGGCGGTGGTCAGGAGCCGCGGCCTGGGCACCGTACGGGGCGAGGCGCAGAGCGTCGTCCGGCTCGCGGAGGCGCTGCTCAACCAGCGTGACGGGGAACGCGCCGAGGAGGCGTCGAGGCGGGCGCTGGGGCTCGTCCGGTCGAGCGGGGACCGGCGGGGCGAGGCGCACGCGCTGCGCGTGCTGGGCGAGGCCCTGTGGTGCCGGGACATGCCGGAGGACGCCGAATCGGTCCTCGGTGACGCCCTGGCGACGGCGGCCAAGGTCCCCGACCGCTATCTGGAGGGACGGGCCGGTGTCGTACTCGGCTGCGTCCGCGCCGTGCGCGGCGACCGCAGCGGTGCGGCGGGCTGCTTCAAGGCCGCGTCCGACCTCTTCGCCGAAGTCGGTGCGCCGTCCTGGCAGGGGCGGGCCCGGCGGTTGCTGGAACTGCTCGGTGACGGCGCCGGCGTCGGCGGTCGACCGGATCCCTCGGAACTCTTCTCGCTCGTCCAGCCGTGACGGCGGTTACGGGGCCGCGCGGGAAGGGGCTCAGCTCCAGGGGTCGTCGTTCACGGTGGCGGGGGCGGCGGACCACGGGTCGTCGCTCTTCGTCAGCGGGGCGCTCGACCACGGGTCGTCGCTCTTCGTCAGCGGGGCGGCGGACCACGGGTCGTCGCTCTTCGTGAGCGGGGCGCTCGACCACGGGTCGTCCGCCACCACCCGCGCGCCGGCCAGGACCGCCGTGTCCTGTGCGACGGCGTGGGCCGCACCGCCGGCCGACACCAGGGTCAGGGCGAGGACCGCCTGGGCGGCGAGCCGGCCGAAGGGGGCCGTGACGAGGGCGGCGGCAGCGGACTTGGTGGAACGGACGAGGTTCTTCACGGGTTGCTCCTGAGGGTTCCGAGATCGGTCCGGGGCCGCTGTGGCCGTGGCCCCGGGGTATGACCCGAACAGTAGGAAGACCCCTTTTCCGCGCGCTTTCGCCGCGATTTCGTGGGCCGCGAAATCGACCCGATGCCGGGGAACAATCGCAGGTCAGTAGCTTTCGCGGCATGAGGCCGGCCGACCGCGGCGGGCCCGTGCGAGGCGGAGGCGTCATGGACTTCACCATCCTCGGACCCGTGTCGGCCGAGACCGGGGGCCGCCCGGTGGCGCTGGACGGCGGCAAGCAGCGCACCGTGCTCGCCGCGCTGCTGCTGGCCCGCGGCAAGGTCATGACGGACGAGCGGCTCACCACCCTCCTCTGGGGCTGGGAGCCGCCGGCCGGCAGCACCAACCAGCTCTACACGTACGTGTCCCGGCTGCGGACGCGCCTCGGCGCCGGCCACGGCCTGGAGCGCATCGGCTCCGGCTACCGGATGGACATCGGGGACGCCGGCTTCGACTGGGCCGCCTTCCGCCGGCTCGCCGACGCGGGCGGCGCCGACCTGACCGCCGGACGCTACGAGGACGCCGAACGCCGCCTCGGCGCCGCGCTCGCGCTGTGGCGCGGACCGGCCCTGACCGACGTCACCCCGCAACTCGCGGAGGCGGAGGGCCCCCGCCTGGAAGAAGCCAGGCTCTCCGCCCTGGAGCTCCACACCGAGGCCGCCCTCGCGCTGGGCCGACACGCGGACGCCGTCCCCGGCCTGACCCGCCAGGTCACCCTGCACCCCGTACGGGAGCGGATGCGCGGCCAGCTGATGACCGCGCTGTTCCGCTCCGGCCGCCAGGCCGACGCGCTCGCCGTCTACGAGGAGGGGCGCCGCGTCCTCGCCGAGGACCTCGGCATCGACCCCGGCCCGGCCCTGCGCGCCCTGCACCAGGACGTCCTCACGGGCACCCTCCCCGCACCCGCGGCCCCCGAACACCCCTCCCCGGCCCGCCCGGCAGCGACTTCGGTACGGCTCCCAGGAGCCGCGCACGCACCCGGGGCACCGCTCCCCGCCACGCCCCCCGCCGCACCGGCTTCCGGGTACGGCGGCCGGCCGGGCCTGGTTCCCGCGCTGCTGCCCGCCGCTCCCGGGGACTTCACCGGCCGTGAGGAGGAGACCGCCGAGATCCTCACCGCCCTGCGCACCGGCCAGGACGCCGTCGTCACGGGCGCCCCCGGCACGGGCAAGTCGGCGCTCGCCCTGCGGGCGGCGGAACTCTGCCGCGCCGAGTTCCCCGACGGGCAGCTCCACGCCGACCTGCGCACCCCTGCCGGCGGCCCCCGCACACCGGGCGAGGTGCTCGGCTGGTTCCTGCGGGCCCTCGGCACCGACCCCGTCCGGCTGCCCGAGGGCCTCGACGAGCGCGTCCAGCTGTACCGGACCCTGCTGGCCGGCCGCCGCATGCTGGTCGTCCTCGACAACGCGGACGACGACGCCCAGGTACGCCCGCTCCTGCCGGGCGGCGACAGCCGCACCGTCGTCACCGGTACCCGCGCCCCGCTGGCCTCCCTCGAAGGCACCCGCCTGGTGCGGACCGGCCCCATGACGCCCCGGGAGGCCCTCGGACTGATGATGACCGTCGCGGGCCCCGGACGGATCACCGACGACCTCGAATCGGCGGCGCGCATCGCCGAGTTCTGCGACCGGTCGCCGCTGGCCCTGCGGATCGCGGCCGCCCGCCTCGCCGCCCGGCCCCAGTGGACGGCCGCCCGGCTCGCCGCCCGCCTGGAGCCCGAGGAGCGCAGGCTGGGCGAGCTGCGGCTGGGCGGCCTCGACGTACGGGCCACGCTGGCCGGGGAGGTCGACCGGCTGCCCGCGCGACTCCGGCACGCCTTCGGTGTCCTCGCCGCGGCCGGTCCGGTCGACCTGACCGCGGCCGACGCGGCCGCGCTCCTCGGCACGGGAGCCGACGAAGCCGAGGAGACGCTGGAGCAACTGACCGACGCCCGCCTCGCGGACGGCTGGGCCACCGACGGGGACTCCCGGCTGCGCTACCGCTTCGCGGGGCTGGTCCGGCTGTACGCCCGGGAGCGCAGCTCAGCCGTCCTGCTCGCCGCCTGAGGCCGTTCTCGTTCCTCCGCCCGTTCCCCACGACCCTTCCCACGCCCGTTCGGGCGCCCTCTCCCGCGCCCTCCCCCTCCTCTTCGCCCCGGCCTTCGCGGACCGGCCTCCCCCACCGGGGGCCGGCCCGCGAAGGCCCTTCCGCGCTCCGGACCGGCGGTGGCCGGATCAGCCGCAGCCGCCCGCGTGGCCTTCGTCGAAGGTGTACGTCATTTCGGCGGGGGCCTGGAATTGAGGGTTCTGCGCCACCAGGGCGGTCAGCGCGTCCACGTATTCCGCCAGGAGCGCCGCCCAGGGCGCCGCGCTCTCACGCAGCTGCAATTCCTGCGCCAGCGTTCCCCGTTGCTCGATCTCCGTCAGGACGTCCAGCACGTCGCGGGCTTCGCCGAAGGTGTTCTCGTCCATGTTCATCTCTGCTCCTGTGTGTTTCTCGGGCCCCGTTCAGGTCCGGCACACACAGATTCGGATGAGGTGATGTACGGATTCCCGCGCCGTTCTGCACCGGCCCGTAGAGCTCCTTGCGGGCCCCCGTACAGATTCCGTACAGAAACCCGACCAAGGATTTCGCGCATGGACAGCACAATGAGGAGAGTCGTCGTCGTGGGAGGTTCCGCGGCCGGCTGGACGGCCGCCGCGCGGCTCGCCCGGGCCCGGCCCGGGACGGTTGCCGTCACCGTGCTCCAGACCCCGCGGGCGGCCCCCGACCTCATGGAAACGGGGCAGGTCACCGCCGTACCGCCGGAGTTCCAGCCGATGGTCCTCGATCCGCTGGGCGTGACCGAGGACCACTGGACGCGGGCCTGCGGAGCCTCCTTCAGGACGGCCGTGAGGTATGTGAACTGGCGCAGCGACGGCGCGTACGGCTCCGGTGCGCGGGCCCTCGCCGACGGAACGGCGGACCATTTCTACCGCCCCTACGCGGCCGTGCCGGAATGCGAGAACGGTCCGCTCTCCCACTACTGGCGATATCTGCGCAGCGGTGGCCGGACCCTGGAACCGTCCGACTACGCCTGTTTCCACGAACCGCCCCTGATGGACGCCAGGAAATCACCGCGCTGGTTGGACGGCCGGACGGCCTTTCCCTACGGATGGCACGTGGACACGGGCAGGTTCGGCGCATTCCTGCGCGACCTCGCGGTACGACGACTCGGGGTGCGCGTCCTTCACGATTCCGTCCGTTCCGTCGAACGTGACGGAAACGGAATGCTGACCGTGCTGCACACGGAGAAAGGGCGCAGGATCGAAGGGGACTTCTTCGTCGACTGCACGGGCCGGGAGGGCCTCCTGTTGTCGAAGGTCCTGGGGGAGCCGTTCGTCGGTGCCGAGGGCCGACTGCTCTGCGACGGCGCCGCCACCGTCACCGTCCCGCACGACGACCGGGCCCGGGGGATCGAACCCTTCGCCACCGCCACCGCCGTGCCCGAAGGATGGTCCTGGAAGCTGCCGCTGCCCGGCCTGTTCGGCGCGGGTCTCCTGTACTCCCGTGCGCGGACCGGCCCGTACGAGGCCGAGGGCAGGCTGTGCGCGCTGTACGGGCTGGACCCGGAGCGTGCGGAGGTGCGGCACGTCCGGAACCGCTTCGGGCGCAGTCGCCGCGCCTGGGTGAAGAACTGCGTGGCCCTGGGCGCGGCCGCCGGGCAGGTGGAACCCCTGGCCGGCGACGCGCTGACCGAGGTCATGGAAGCGGTGGACCTGCTGATCCGGGAGTTCCCCTCCCCGGACGCGCCCGAGGCCCCCGCCGCCCGCTTCAACCGGGCCGCCCGCGAACGGTACGAGCGCGCCGCCGACGCCGTACAGCTCCACTACGCCGCGGCCGGGCGCACCGATGCCGGGTTCTGGCGGGCGCAGCGGGCCCTGCCTCCGTCCGCCGCCCTGGCGCGACACCTGGACGCCCACCGCCGCGGGTCGGCCCCCGGGCCGGGCGCGGAGGCGCACCACGCACTGCTGTCGGCGCTGATCGCCGCCGCCCCGGACGCGGACGCCGCCCCCGGTCCGGCCCCGGCCGCGTTGAGAGCGGCCGAGGAGCGGCTCACCCGTGTCCAGCGCCGTCAGAACATCCTGCTGGAGACGCTGCCGACGGCCCACGCCTACCTGGAGAGGCTCCACGAACGGGCGGCTGCATGAAGCTGCCAGATTCCTCCGGCTCCCGGACGGTTCGGCCTAGGGTGGCCGGCGACCTACCGAGGGAGCTGTTCCATGACCGATCCGGCCGCCGGCGCGTTCGACGACGTGTCCCTCACGCTCGTCATCCTCCTGATGGCCGCGGGGGCCCTCGGGGTCATCGTCTTCGGAGTCTCGACGGCCTCCCGCAGACTCCTCGGCATCCGCGTCGGTCCTCTGCGCGCGCTGGGCGCAGGCCTGATGGGACTGGGCGTCTTCCTCGCCTTCAACGAAGTGGTGCGCGACGAGGAGGACCGGGGGGCGCTGTCGACGATCCAGATCCCCCTGGCCCTGTTCGCGGCGATGGCCACCCTGGTGATCGTCGATGTGTTCCTTCCCCACGGCAGCTGGACGCGGCCGCTCCAGGTCCTGCGCGGGCTGGGTGACCGGATGCGCCGGGCACGCCGCTACTCCCAGATCAGCCGGATCCTCATGCGGCACGGCCTGAGCCGGATGTTGCGGGGTCGTTCGGGCTGGGAACGGGCCCTGAAGCCGGGTGAGGTCGGGGAGAGGGCGGCCCGTTCGGCCCGGCTCGCGCTGGAGGAGTGCGGTGGAGCGCTGATCAAGTTCGGCCAGGTGATGTCGACCCGGCGCGACCTGTTGCCGTCCCACTTCATCGAAGAACTCAGCCGGCTGCAGAGCGACGTGCCCCCGGCGCCGTGGCCGGAGGTCGAGGCCATCCTCCACAAGGAACTGGGCAAGCCGGTCTCCGACGTCTTCGAGTGGATCGAGCACGTGCCCCTGGCGGCGGCCTCCATCGCACAGGTGCATCGCGCCCGGCTGCTCGGCGGCCCGACGGTCGTGGTGAAGGTCCAGCGACCCGGTATACGCGAAGCGGTCGAGCGGGACCTCGACATCGTCCTCACCATCAGCCGGAGCCTGCAGACCCGGGTCCGCTCCGCGCAGGCCCTCGGCCTGCGCGAGCTGGGCGACGGCTTCTCCGAGTCCGTGCGCGAGGAACTGGACTTCCGCATCGAGGGGCGCAACGCCGCCGCGGTCGCGCAGGCCACCGGGTCCTGGGAGGCCGACGCGCCGGTACGCATCCCCCGGGTGTACTTCGAGTACACCTCGGCGCGCGTCCTGGTGCAGGAGTGGATGGAGGGCGTCACCCTCGACCGGGCCGGGCCGGTCGCCGACGCGGCGGGCCTGGACCGGTCGGCACTGGCCAGCGCCGCCTTCTCCGCCATCCTCCACCAGATCCTGCGGGTGGGCGTCTTCCACGCGGATCCCCACCCGGGCAACATGCTGCTGCTCGACGACGGCAGGATCGGCCTGATCGACTTCGGTTCCGTGGGGCGGACCGATCCCTCGGTACGGCTGGCCATCCAGGAACTGCTGGTCGCCGTGGACCGGGGCGACCCGGCGGGACTGCACGACGCCCTGCTCACCCTGCTCGGCACCCGCGCCACCACCAACGAGGAACTCGTGCCCGACGCCGCTCTGCTGGAAAGGGAGTTGGGCCGGTTCATGGCCCGGCACCTGGGAGCGGGGGCCCAGCCGGACTCCGAAATGTTCACGGCCCTGTTCCGGATGCTCTCCCGGTTCGGTCTGGCCGTCCCCCCGGAGGTGGCGGCGGTCTTCCGGTCGCTCGCCACCATCGAGGGGACGCTGACCCACCTCGCCCCCGGCTTCAACCTCCTCCAGGAGGCGCGGACGTTCGCCATCGGGATGCTCACGGAACGGTTCACCCTCGGCGCGGCGAGGCCCCGGACCGGCGGCGCGGAGGGTGGCGGAGGCGGCTTCACGCCGCCGGGACTGTCCGCCTTGGCGCACGGAGCCGCCCAGGAACTGCTGTCCGTCCTGCCCATGCTGCGCCGCCTGCCGCGCAGGGCCGAACGCATCAGCGCCTCATTGGAGGAGGGCCGGCTGGGGGTACGGGTCCGGGTGCTCGCGGACGAGCGGGAGCGGCGCTTCGTCTCCGGCCTGATCCACCAGGTGACGGTGACCCTGCTGGCCGCGTGCACCGGGCTGATGGGGGTCATGCTGGTGGTCTTCGGCACGGGCAAAGGGCCGCGGGTGACCAGGCAGTTGGAGCTGTTCCCGTTGATCGGCTACCACGTGCTCGTCGTCAGCGCCATCCTCATGCTCAGGGCCCTGTACACCGCGATGCGCCGGCCCGCCTGAGCGGACCGGCGGACGGTTTCAGAACACGACGGGCAGCGCCTCCAGCGGGCGGACGACGACGTTCTGTTGGTAACGCAGCTCCGAAGGGTCCACGGCGAAGCGGACCCGGGGGAAGCGCTCGAAGAGCCGCCGGGCGGCGATCTCCGTGATCACCTTCGCGAGGTGGGCGCCCGAGCAGTAGTGGATGCCGAACCCGAAGCTGAGGTGCGCCGGCTTCGGGCGGGTCAGGTCCAGCCCGTCCGGATCGTCGGGGAACTGATGCGGATCGCGGTTCGTCGACATCACGCTGACGACGACGACCTCGCCGGCCGGAATGGTCACCCCGCCCAGCTCGACCGGCTCGGTGGTGACGCGCTGGAGGGCGTTGCCGATCGGGCTGACGTAGCGGATCAGCTCGTCCATCGACCTGCCCCAGCGTCCCGGCTCGGCCAACAGCTCGGCCCGCTCGGCGGGGTGGGCCAGGAGCGCGGCGATGACCCCGCCGACCAGGCTGGCGGTGGTGTCGTTGCCGCCGGTCATCAGCGCGAAGCCGGTGGAGAGGATCTCGGTGCTGGTCAGCCGCCGCTCCGGGTCGGCGTGGATCAGCGCGGAGAGGAGGTCCTCGCCGGGCTCCCGTTCCTTCTCCGCGATGAGGGCGGACATGTAGCGGGACAGCTCCTGGATGTTGCGGTCCAGGGCTCCGGAGCCCTCGGTGGGGGAGTGGGTGCGCAGCGCCGTCGACCAGCGCAGGAAATCGGGCCACGCGTCGGCCGGTACGCCCATCAACTCGGCGATCACGATGACGGGCAGCGGATCGGCGTACCCGGAGATCAGGTCGGGCCGGGGCAGGCCGGCCAGCCGGTCCAGCAGCTCGTCGGCGATCTGCTCCACCTTCGGCCGCAGCGCCTCGGCCCTGCGCGGGGTGAAGGCGAAGCTGATGGCCCGGCGCAGCGGGGTGTGGCGGGGCGGCTCCAGGTTGGCCAGGTGGTTGGCCTCCTCCGGGGGAGGCGTCATCGTGCGGCCGGTCCGCTCGGACATGAGGCGGTAGTGGACGTGGACGTCCCGGCTCAGCCGGGGGTCGGCGAGCGCCGCCTTGGCGTCCTCGTACCGGGTCACCACCCAGGCGCGCCCGCCGTCGGGGAAGGACAGCTCGCGCACGGGGCTCTCGCGCCGCACGTACTCCAGGACCGGATACGGGTTCTGGGTGAAGTCGTTCGTGAGCATCCAGTACTTGGAGAGTGCCCGCGTGCCTGTCATGTCCGTCCTCCGTGCCGTCACCGGGAGCTGCCCATTCGTCGGCACGTTAAGCGGGCCCGGCCCCGGGGCGCAGGCCTGGTCTCAAGAGTTCTATCTGCGCTCGGAATCTTGGCCTCCGGCGAGGAGGATCTATGCCGATTGGCAGATGTGGCGGGTCACGGCCCGCTCCTAGGCTCCAAATCGACCACCGGACACCGTGCACAGTGCTCCGGTCATGGACCGTCCGTAATTCCAACCCGGGTATGGGGAGTGTGAGTCGTGTGACCGCGACCATTTCGACTTCGACCAAGCGGCAGACCGCCGCCCGAGCCGTCGGCGTGACGAAACTGTACGGCGAGGGCGAGGCACAGGTCGCCGCGCTGCGCGGTGTCAGCGTGGAATTCACCGCCGGGGAATTCACCGCGATCATGGGTCCGTCAGGTTCCGGGAAGTCGACCCTCATGCACGCCCTGGCGGGCCTGGACAGCATCACCGACGGTCAGGTGTACATCGGCGACGCCGAGGTCAGCGGGATGTCCGACAAGAAGCTCACCGAATTGCGCCGTACCCGGATCGGCTTCATCTTCCAGCAGTTCAACCTGCTGCCCATGCTCACGGCCGAGGAGAACATCCTGCTGCCGCTCGCCATCGCCGGCCGCAAGCCGTCGAAGGACTGGTTCGACCGTGTCATCGACACCGTGGGTCTGGGCAAGCGGCTCGGACACCGGCCGACGGAACTGTCCGGCGGGCAGCAGCAGCGCGTGGCCTGTGCCCGCGCCCTGGTGTCGCAGCCGGAGGTCATCTTCGCCGACGAGCCGACCGGAAACCTGGACTCCACCTCGGGTACCGAGGTGCTCAGGTTCCTCCAGCACTCGGTGCGCACGCTCGGCCAGACGATCGTCATGGTCACGCACGACCCGCACGCCGCCTCGTACGCGGACCGGGTCATCTTCCTGGCCGACGGCCGGATCGTGGACGAGCTCCGGGAGCCGACGGCGGACGCGGTGCTCGACACGATGCGCAATCTCGACTCCAAGGCGCGGGTGGCGTAATGCTGAACGCGACCCTCAAGAGCCTCCTCTCGCGCAAGCTCCGGCTGGTCCTCTCCGGCCTGGCCGTCGTGCTCGCGGTGATGTTCGTTTCCGGCTCGATGGTCATCAAGGACACTCTGAACCGGTCCATCGACGCCCAGTTCAACGGTGCCTACGCCGACATCGACCTGCACGTGGCGCTCAAGCCCAAGGTGGCAGCCGACACGGGCGAGACCGCGGTCGTGTCCCCGCTCGACGCCGCGGCCGTCGCCCGCGTGGCGAAGGCCGCCGACGTGGCCGGGGCCAAGGGCCTGGTCCTTGCCGAGGGCGCACGCGTCCTCGGCAAGGACGGCAAGCTCGTCAAGGACACCGGAGGGCCCCGCTACGGCGAGAGCTGGCGCGGCGAGAGCAAGCTGATCACCCTGCGCTCCGGTCACGAGCCGCGCACGGACACCGAGGTCGCCGTCAACGCGGGCCTGGCCGAGAAGGCCGGTCTCAAGGCGGGCGACCCGATCAGCGTGCTGACCGCGGAGCCGAAGCAGACCTTCACCGTCGCCGGCGTCTTCGGCTACTCGGGTGACCGCGACTCCATCGGCGGCGAGCAGACGGTGGCCTTCAGCGAGCCGGCCGCCCAGCGGCTGATGCTCGGCCGGGCCGACGCGTTCTCCGGGATCAAGGTCGACGTCGCCTCCGGCGCGTCCGTCGCCGCCGTCCAGAAGTCGCTGTCCGCCGAGCTCGGCGCGGACTTCGAGGTCCTGACGGGGGAGGGCCTCGCCAAGAAGGCCTCCGACAAGTCCCGCGGCGTCCTCGACCTGATGAACCAGCTGCTGCTCGGGTTCGCGGGAGTCGCGGTCCTCGTCGGCGTCTTCCTGATCGTCAACACCTTCTCGATCATCATCGCCCAGCGGATGCGGGAACTCGCCCTGCTGCGGGCCCTCGGCGCGAGCCGGGGCCAGATGATCACCTCCGTGCTGGTCGAGTCCTTCGTGGTCGGCCTGGTCTCCTCCGCCCTCGGTCTCGCCGCCGGCATCGGCATCGGCGTCCTCGGCGCCGACCTGCTGGCCGGGGCGACCGACGGCCTCAAGGTCGGCTCCCTCGCGGTGCCCGCGAGCGCGGTGGTCACGTCCTTCGCGGTGGGCATCCTGGTGACGATGCTGGCCGCGCTCTTCCCCGCCGTACGGGCCTCCAAGGTCCCGCCCATCGCGGTGATCCGCGCCGCGGGAGTCCCGGACGGCAAGCACCGCAAGCAGACCTGGACCGGGTCCGTCCTGCTCGGTCTCGGAGTCGTCCTGCTGGCCCTCGGCCTCTTCGGCTCCAGCGGGGTCGCGACGATCCTCTCCGGAGTCCTGCTGGCCTTCGTCGGCGTCGCGCTGCTGACGCCGCTGTTCAGCGGGCCGTCGGTGCAGGTGCTCGGAGCGGCGTTCTCCCGTTCGCTGCCCGGACAGCTGGGGCGCCGCAACTCCGCCCGCAACCCGCGCCGTACCGCCATCACCGCCTCGGCGATGATGATCGGCGTCGCGCTGGTCACCGCGATCAGCACGGTGGCCGCTTCCTCGGAGACCAGCGTCACCAAGGACATCAGGCGTGACCTGAAGGCGGACTACGTGGCCATGGGCGAGGCGGGATCGGCGGCCTCGTCGACCATCGACCCGGCCGCGCTGAAGCGGATCGCCGAGGTCCCCGGTGTGAAGGCGGTCGCGGCCGCGATGCTGGACACGGGGACGGTCGGCAAGGAGTCCCAGGCGCTCACCTCCTGGCAGGACTGGGACCAGGCCCGCGAAGTCCTCGGGATCCAGGACTCCAAGGGGTCCCTCGCGGCCCCCGCCCCCGGAACCGTCGTCATGAACGCGAGCACCGCGAAGACCCGTGGAGTGAAGGTCGGCGACAGCCTCACCCTCCAGCTCCAGCGCGGTGACGCCCGCACCTACGAGGTCGCCGGCATCTTCAAGGACTCGTCGCTGGCGAACAGCGTGGTCGTGCCATGGGCCGACGCCGCGACCGGGTTCCGCGGCACGCAGCCCTCGCAGGCCTACTTCCAGCTGGACGACGGGGACCGGGCCGCCTCCGCGCGGCCGGAGATCGAGAAGCTGCTCGCGGACAGCCCCGAGGTCACGGTGAAGACCAAGGAGGAGGTCATCGAGATGTTCAGCGGCGGCATGGCCATGATCCTCACCGTGGTGCAGGGACTGCTCGGTGTCGCGATGCTCATCGCGGTGCTCGGCATCATCAACACCCTCGCCCTGTCGATCCTGGAACGGACCAAGGAGATGGGCACGCTGCGGGCGATCGGTCTCAGCCGCGGCCAGACCATCCGCATGGTCATGACCGAATCGGTGGTGATCTCCCTCTTCGGAGCGGTGCTCGGCATCGTGGTCGGCGGGGTCCTCGGACTCGCCGTGGCCCACGCCATGAAGGACCAGGGAGTCAGCGAACTGTCACTGCCCTGGGGCCAGATGCTCGCCTACCTCATCGGCGCCGGGATCGTCGGAGTCATCGCCTCGATCGCCCCGGCCCGTCGCGGTGCCCGGTTGAACGTGCTCACCGCCATCAGCCACGGCTGACCGGACGGGTTCCGGCCGACGGGCCGGAGCGCGCAGGCGCCCCCGGGGCATGCCCCGGGGGCGCCCCGGTGTGTCCGCGCACCCCCGCCCCTCCCCACGTCCGAAGGCGGATCGGCAGCTTCCTGCACCTTCCATTGCCGCTCCGGCGGCAGTGGGCTGACATGGTCCAGGACCCACCGCGGTCCCGCCGTTCCCGGCGGGAGCCGGAGGTGGGTCCGGTTGTGGTCCGCAGACAGACAGGGGGCGAGATGCACGAGCGTGAGTTCCGCGCTTTTGTGTCCGTAGCGGAAATCGGACGCATGGATCAGGCCGCGAAAGCACTGGGATATTCGCAGCCCGCCATCAGCTATCAGATCAAGTGCCTGGAACAGATGCTGGGTACGAAACTCTTCACGAGGGATTCCACGGGGGCGAGGCTGACCAGGGAGGGCCGGATGATACTTCCGTCCGCCCGGGCCGTGTTGGCCCTGATCGACAGCATGAAGGGCGTCTGCGCCGCGTGATCCGGCGGCTTCCGGGCCCGGAAGCCGCCGGGTTCAGGCCGCCAGGCCGTTGTCCCACACCCAGGCCGCGATGCCGACCCGGTTGCGCACGTCGAGCTTGCGCTGGATGTTGGCGATGTGGGTCTTGGCGGTGCCGGCCGAGATGAAGAGCTCACTGCCGATCTCCGCGTTCGTCAGCCCCTTGGCCACCAGGCGCGCGATCTCCGTTTCCCGGTCCGTCAACGACTCCGTCGGGAACGGCGACTTGGGCTTCGTCGGGCTCCGCAGGTGCTTCAGCAGGCGGACCGTCACCGAGGGGCTGATCATGGTGTCGCCCGCCACGGCGGCGCGTACCGCCTCCACCAGCAGGGCCGGTCCCGACCGCTTCAGCAGGAAGCCGCACGCGCCGTTGTGGAGTGCGGTGTGGACGTACTCGTCGAGGTCGAAGGTGGTCACGACGACCACCCGCAGCGGGTCGCTCACCTCGGGTCCGGCGAGTCTGCGGGTCACCTCCAGGCCGTCCAGGCGCGGCATGCGGATGTCCGCGAGGACCACGTCCGGCCGCAGCCTCCCGGCGAGTTCGACGGCCTGGAGGCCGTCCACGGCCTCGCCGACGACTTCCATGTCCGGCTGGGAATCCAGGATCAGCCGGAATCCCAGGCGAACGGATTCCTGGTCGTCGGCGAGAAGTATGCGGATGGTCACGATCGGAACCGTATCCGGTGATCACTTCGGGCAACCACCGAATCGTATTCAAAGATTCTCTGCGGCCTTCGGACGGGAACCGGCCACTGCCAGCATCTGGGCAGATGGACGTCGAGCGCCGCGCGCGGTGCGTTTCCCGTTTTGGAGTGGTGACTGGGCATGGCTCACGCCGGAAAACTCAGAGTGCTGGCAGCGACCGCGATGTCCGCGGCGCTGTCCCTGACCTTGCTCGGTGGTGAGGCGCCCGCGACGACCGGGGAGGCGCCCGCGCCCGACACCTCGCGCGTGGCCCTGATCGCCTCCGGGGCCGGCGAGCCCGGCGGTCCGTCCTGGCCGGACGGCGCGTTCGGGGAGACGTCCGCGCAGGAGCTCGGCGCCGGGCCCGTCGCGAAGACCGCCGGTCCCGCGGACGGGGCGGCCCTGGTGGACGTCCACCCCGAACTGTCGGCCACCGGCGCACCGGACACGGTCGCCTACGAGTTCCTGATCGGGACCGGCGGCAACCCGCGCACGGGTCAGGTGACCTCGTCCGGCTGGCTGCCGTCCCCCCGCTGGAAGGTTCCCGCGGGCCTGCTCAAGGACGGCAGCCGGTACACCTGGACGGTCCGGGCGAAGAGCCGGACCGGACGGGTCGGCGCCGACGCCCCCGCCCGTTCCTTCGCGGTGAACCAGCGACTGGGTGCCCCGGCCACGGGCGGCCCGGTGCCCACCGACGCGCTCGGCCCGGTCACCGTCAACCTGGCCACCGGCAACGTGACGGCCTCCGTGGCCACTCCGCAGGTCAGCACCGGGTTCGGCGCCGTGGGCGCCACCTTCACCTACGACTCCCAGGCCGTGCGGTCCTCCGCGGGACTGACCGGCTCGTACTTCGCCGGGGATTCCGACGCCGGCATCGCCGACGCGGAGAAGCCCGCGGCCGCACGCACCGACTCCCGCGTCGACTTCGCCTGGGGGAACGAGGCCCCTTACCCGGACGCCGACCCCGCCGCGGCGTTCCGAGCCCGGTGGACCGGCACCCTCAGCGTGCCCGCGGACGGCCGTTACCGGCTCGGCGGCACCTACGACGGCGGCCTGCGCGTCCTCGTCGACGGCGTACCGGTCCTCGACGACTGGAAGCGCCCCGCCGCCACCGGCGGCAGCCCGGTCTTCGGACACGAGGTCGCGCTCAAGGCCGGTCGCGGCCACCGGATCACCGTCGAGTACCGCCGCAAGGCGGCCGGCGGCGGGGCCGCGCTGTGGTTCGGCACCGCCGGACGCACCGCCCCGGTGCCCGCCTCCTGGCTCCGCCCGTCGGGTGCCGTGCTGCCGCCGGGTTGGACGGTGACCCCGGCCGCCGTACCCGCCACCGGCAGCGCGACGGACGCCCCCACCACCCGGACCGACGCCCCCGCCACCCGGACGGACCCCCTCACCGACGCCGCGGCCTCCCTGAAGGCCGCGACCACCGGCCGGACCGATCTGGCCCCCGCCGTCCCCCGGAACCCCGACGGCGTCCCGAAGCAGCCCGGCACGGCCCGGAAGAAGTCCGCCGCACGTACGAACACCGCCCCGGTGAAGGCCGGGACCGACGGCACGGCGGCCGCCATCGCGGCCGCCGAGGAGGACGGCCTCGCCTTCCTCTACGCGGGCAGCGAGGAGTGCGAGGACAGCGGCGCCCCGGCCGGTCACGTGTGCGCCGTCCGAGTACCCGGCGCCGGCACGACCCGGCTCGTCTACCGCTCCGGCAAGCTCGCCCGCTTCCTCAACCCGGGCGGCGAGACCACCGACCTCGGCTTCTCCACCGACCACCTGCTCACGGAGGTCCGGCCCCCGCTCGTCACCGACTGGGTCGCCGTCGACCGCGCCCGCAGGGACCACGAGGCCTCCCGGTACCGGATCGACTACCGACCCGGAACCGCCGAGGCCCTGCGCCTGACCGGTCCGCACCCCGCCGGCACCCCCGGACGCCCCGACGGACGCCCGCAGCGGAGCTACACGATCGGGGCGGGAACCACCCGCCTCCAGGTCGCCGGGGTGAGCACTCCGCAGGGCTGGACGCGCGAGGTCACCCACGACCCGGCGGGCCGGATCCTCTCCGACACCGACGGGACCCGGCGCACCCGGCGCTTCACCTGGACCCCCGCCGACCAGCAGGCCTCGGCGACCGACCCCGCCGGCCGGCTGACGACCACCGTCCACGACCCGTCCGGGATGCCCGTCGGCACCTACGGACCGGGACCGCAGGAGTGCTTCGGCCCGGACCTGCGTCCGCTGCTCCCCGCCCCCACGGCCTGCGTCGGGCTCCCGGCACAGACCACCGCGTACGGTCCGGAGGGCATCACCACGGAACGCGAGGACTCGCACGGGGTACCGCACCGGACCGTGACGACCCGGCTCAACGAATTCGGTCTGCCCGTGGCCTCCATCGCGGACCCGGCGGGCCTGGCCCTGCGGACCGGCTTCGAGTTCGACGAGTTCTTCCGGCCCGTGGGCAAGATCCAGCCCAACGGAGCCAAGCAGGTCTTCTCCTACTACGGGGCGACGGAGAACGCCGACAACCCCTGCACCAAGGAGAACGATCCGGCCCCCCAGCGCGGCCTGCCCAGGACGGTCCAACTGCCCGCGGCGGCGGACGGGACGGCACGGATCGAGAAGTTCGTCTTCGGCGCCCGCGGCCTGCCGGTGGCCGTGACCTTCGGCGGACCCGACTGGACCTGTGTCCGGTACGACGCCCGGGGCCGCATCACCGGGATGTCCATGCCGGGGAACTCCAGCCTCGACGCCTGGACCGTCGACTACGACAGCGCGTACGCGGGCGACCCGTTGACCCTCAAGGCCGTCCAGCGCGACCACTCCCTGGTCAACACCGTCGACCTGCTCGGCCGCACGGTGCACCACACCGACGGCCAGGGCGTGCGCACCGACACGCTCCTCGACCGGGCGGGCCGCACCGTTCAGGAACGGGTCACCCCGCCGTCCAAGGCCGACGCCGTGCAGGTCAGGCGTACCGCGTACGACACGGCGGGACGCACCCTCTCGGTCGCACTGGATGGGAGGCAGCTGGCCGACACCGAGTACGACGCCGCCGGCACGGTGCGCCAGGTCCGGTACGCCAACGGCACCCGGCTGTCCGTGGACCGCGACGGGGCCGGCCGCGTCACGGCCAAGAACTGGACCCTCGCGGACGGCACGAGCGTGCCCGCCGCGGTCACGCGCTCCCGGTCCGGGACGGTCGTCGACGAATCGGTCGCGGGCCGGGACGGTCTGCCCGGCGGACCCGACTTCCGGTACGACGCCACGGGCAGGCTGGTCAAGGCCTGGATCGGCGGCCACGAGTACGGCCGTGACTTCACCGCCGCAACGCCGGCCGGCTGCCCGGCGGGCACCGGCCCGCAAGCCGGGAGCAACGGCAACGTGGTCGAGGTCACGGACCGTACGGCGGCCGGCACCCAGGTCACCGGCTACTGCTACGACAACGCCGACCGGCTGCTCGCCACCACCGGCCGGAACACCTTCGGCGACGGGACCTACGCCCCGAACGGCCACCTCACCGGATACGCCGGCGATGGCAGGAAGGTGACACAGCGGCAGGACGCGGTGGAACGCTACCTCGGTGCCTCCGTGACCGGTCCCGGCGCGGCGGACGTCGTCTACACCAAGGACATCGGCGACCACCTGATGGCCCGCAGGGCGACCTCCGGCGGCAATACCCAGCAGTACCTGTACGGGCACACCGACATGACGAACCCCGACGCGGACCTGGTGCTGGGCACCGACAAGCGGGTGCAGGCCCGCGTGATCGGGCTCCCCGGCGGGGTGGTCCTGTCCGCGAAGGGAGCGGCGAACCGGACGGGCAGCACCACCTGGAGCCTGCCCACCGTCCGCGGCGACATCCTCCTGGTCACCTCGGACGAGGGCCGGCAGGTCGGCGACCTCCACCGGTTCGGCCTGAACGGCGAGCCGTTGGCCCCCGACGGCACCGTCGACCCGCGGCGGCTGCCCGACAACCTGCCCGGCGACTACGACTACGGCTGGCTCGGCCGGTACCAGGTGGGCACCGAACACCAGGGCGCGCTGTACGAAGTCGTCCTGGACACCCGGGTGTTCAACCCCGCCCTCGGCCGGTTCTCCGCCCCGGTTGCGGCCGGTCCCTTCCTCAACCCCTACGAGTACGCGGCCGGAGACCCGGTCAACCACACGAGCATCGACGGCTACAGCCTGGACGTGGAGAAGGAATGATGAAGACGCCCTTTACCGACGCCGACACCGAAGTCCTGGAGACCAACGGCTCGCGCCTGGTCCGGGTCCGCCCGCGGGCGGGAAGCGACCACCGGGCCTGGTTCACGGCCAACGCGCAGGCCCTGCGTTCCGCGATGTACGAGCACGCCGCCGTGATGGTGAAGGACAGCGGCCTCGTCCAGCAGTCGGAACTCGCCGAGATCGCCGAGGAGGTCGGCGGCCGGACCCTCGACTACAACGAGCGCTCCACGCCGCGCAGCCGGGTCACCGGCAAGGTGTACACCTCCACCGAGTACCCGGCCGACCAGAGCATTCCGCAGCACAACGAGAGCGCCTACTCGGAGAACTGGCCGCACAACCTCTTCTTCTTCTGCGCGCTCGCCGCGCGGAGCGGGGGCGAGACCCCGGTCGCCGACAGCGCCGCCGTCCTCGGCAAGCTCCCGGCCGGCCTCGTGCGCCGCTTCGAGGAGAAGGGCGTCCTCTACACCCGTACCTACCGCACGGGCATGGGCCTGTCGTGGCAGGAGGGTTTCCAGAGCGACGACAAGGGTTACGTCGAGAGCTACTGCGCCGACCACAACATCCAGACCGACTGGGACGGTGACGTACTGCGCACCCGCCAGCGGCGCGAGGCGGTCATGGTGCACCCCGTCACCGGACAGAAGGTCTGGTTCAACCAGGCCCACCTGTTCCACGTCAACGCCCTGCCGGAGGCCGTCCGAGAGGGGCTGCTGGAGATCTGCGGCGAGGACGGTCTGCCGCGCAACGCCTACTACGGCGACGGCACCCCGATCACCGCGGACGAGATCGACACCGTCCTCGGCGTCTACGACCGGACCGTGCTGGCCGAGACGTGGGGGACCGGCGATCTCCTGATGATCGACAACATCCTCACCTCGCACGGCCGTCGACCCTTCACCGGCGACCGCAAGGTGCTGGTGGCGATGACCCAGCGCAAGGCGGCATAGGCATGGCCACGGCCACCGCGGCGCAACCGCTGACCGACATCGACCTCACGGACCCGCGGACCTTCCACGACCGGAAGGACGAACTGGTACCGCTGTGGCGCCGGTTCCGCTCCGAGAGCCCCGTCCACTGGCATCCCGTCGAAGGCCGCGAGGTCCCCGGATTCTGGGTGCTGTCCCGCTACCACGACGTCATGGACGTCTACCGCGACAACAAGCGGTTCACCTCGGAGCGGGGCAACGTCCTGGCCACCCTCCTCGAAGGCGGGGATTCGGCGGCGGGCCGGATGCTGGCGGTCACGGACGGCCGCCGCCACCGCGAGCTGCGCAACCTGCTGCTCAAGGCCTTCTCGCCGCGCGTACTGGAACCCGTCGTCGACGGAGTGCGCCGGCGGGCCGACCGGCTGGTCCGGGAGGCGGTGGCACGCGGCGACTGCGACTTCGCGCAGGACGTCGCCGAGCACATCCCGATGGCCACCATCGCGGACCTGCTCGGTGTCCCCGCCGCCGACCGGGACTACCTGCTGTCGCTGACGAAACAGGCCCTGAGCGCCGAGGACGCGCAGCAGTCGGCCGAGGACGCGCTCGTCGCGCGCAACGAACTGCTCCTGTACTTCTCGGAGCTGGCCGAGGACCGGCGCGACGATCCCCGCGACGACGTGGTGAGCGTCCTGGCCACCGCCACCATCGACGGCGAACCGCTGACCGAGCAGGAGATCGTCTTCAACTGCTACAGCGTCATCATCGGGGGCGACGAGACCAGCCGGCTCTCGATGATCTGCGCCATGCGCGAGCTCATCGAACACCCCGACCAGTGGCGGCGGCTGAAGTCCGGGGAGGTTTCCGTCGAGACCGCGGTCGAGGAGGTGCTGCGCTGGGTGACCCCCGCGATGCACTTCGGCCGCCGCGCCCTGACGGACGTCGGCATCGGCGGGCGGCAGATCCGTGCCGGGGACGTCGTGACCCTCTGGAACAGTTCGGCCAACTACGACGAGGAGGTGTTCCGCGACCCGGAGGTGTTCGACCTGGGCCGGACCCCCAACAAGCACGTGTCGTTCGGTTACGGTCCGCACTTCTGCCTCGGCGCCTATCTGGGCCGCGCCGAGATCGCCGCGCTGCTCACCGCCCTGCGCACCCATGTCGCCGAGGCGGTGCCCGTCGGCCCCGCCCGGCCGATCCACTCCAATTTCCTGCACGGGTACAGCAGCCTGCCCGTGTCCCTGCGTTCGGCCCGGTAAAACCCCCGGCCAGGCCGATCGAAACGAGTGCCCCGCTCCCGCGAGCGGGGCACTCGTCGTTGCTCCGGCGAGGGTTCCAGGGCCGTCCTGTACAGCGTGATGAGCATTCTTCGATATGCGGATGGCGGCGGATCGAAGTTTTTCATGAGATCGATGTGCGCCCGCGGTTGATTCGTAGTGTGAGCCGCATCGCCCCGCCGACAAGGCCGGTGAGCGGTTCTCTACGGGTATCGAAGCGTCTACTCAATCGGAGTGAATGGCAATGGCCGACCGGAATGGACTCCAATTGCCGCTGACGGCCGCCCAGCAGGGAATGTGGCTGGCTCAGCAGGTGAATCCGGAAAACCCGATGTACAGCATCGCCGAATGCGTTGAGATATCGGGCGAGGTCGATGCCGCGCTCTTCGAGGACGCGCTGCGGCGCGTGGTGGCGGAGACCGACGCGCTGCGGGTCCGCTTCCTGCCGGGCGATGACGGCCCGGTCCAGACCGTGGTGCCGGAGCCGGACTGGCGGCTGCACGTCCGGGACGTGTCCGCTGCGCCGGACCCGGCGGCCGCCGCCGAGCAGTGGATGCTCGCACAGGTCAAGGCCCCGGTGGACGTCCACACGGGTCCGCTGTTCACCTTCGGCCTCCTCAAGCTCGCCGGGGACCGGTACACCTGGTTCAGCCGCGTGCACCACACCATCGTCGACGGGTACAGCTGGTCGCTGATCGTCTCCCGGGTCGCGGCGCTCTACTCGGCACTGGCCGCCGGCACCGCTGCGAAGCCCTCCGGCTTCGGCACCCTGGACGACCTCGTCGCCCTCGACTCCGGCTACCGGGAGTCCGAGCAGTTCGCCGAGGACCGCGCGTTCTGGTCCCGGCGGATGGCCGGAGCGGCCGAGCCGGTCGCCCTCGCACCCCGCCCCACCCGAGTTCCCACCGACCACGTCCGTCAGGCGGGCCGGGTCGCCGCCGGCGACGCCGACGCGCTGCGCGACCTGGCGCGCGAACTGCGGGTCAGCTGGCCCGCCGTCGTCGTGGCGGGCATCGCCGGCTACCTGCACCGCCTCACCGGCGCCGAGGACATCGTCCTCGGTCTCGCCGCCGCAGCCAGGCCCGCCGCGGCCGCCAAGCGCACCCCGGGCATGGTCTCCAACGCCCTGCCCGTCCGGATCGCCGCGCACCCAGGGACCACCGTGGCGGACTTCCTCCGCTCGGTGAGCGACGAGTTGCACCAGGCCCTGCGCCACCAGCGCTACCGCTACGAGGACATCCACCGCGACCTCGGCCTGGTCGGCGCCCGCAAGCGGCTGTGGGGCCCCGAGATCAACCTGATCATGTACGGCGAACGCCTCGACTTCGCCGGCCACGGCGCGACCGTCCGCGGCTTCTCGATCGGCCCCGAGGAAGACCTCTCACTGATCGTCGACAACCGGAGCCCGGACGGCGGCTTCCTCATCGACTTCCACGCCAACGCCGACCTCTACACCGAGGAGGCCGTCCGCGGCCACCGCGAGGCGCTCACCGACTTCCTCGCCGCCCTCGCCGCCGCGGACCCGGGCGACCCGCTGGACGCCGTCCGGCTCACGGTGCCCGCCGGCTGGACCCCGCCGACGAACGCCGCCCCGCACGCGGAGGCGGCCGCCGCGCCCGCCGCGTACCGCGCCCCCGACGGCCCTCGCGAGGAGAAGCTCTGCGCGCTGGTGGCGGACGTACTGAAGCTCGACCGGATCGGCGTCGACGACAACTTCTTCGAGCGCGGCGGCCATTCGCTCTCCGCGATCCGGCTGCTCGGACGGATCCGCGAGACCTTCGGCGCCGAACTGTCCATCCGCACCGTCTTCGAGACCCCGACGGTCGCCGGGCTCGCCGCGCACCTCGACGGGGCCGCCGGGCGCCGCCGTCCGCCGGCGCGGGCGGTCCGCCCCGCCGAGCTCCCGCTGTCCCTGACCCAGCAGCGCCTCTGGCTGGTCAACCGCCTCCAAGGTCCCAGCGGCGCCTACAACATGGGGCTCGCGCTCAAGCTCACCGGCCGGCTCGACCGGGCCGCGCTGGCCGAGGCGTTCCTCGACGTACTTGCCCGCCACGAGAGCCTGCGCACCACCTTCCCCGAGACGGACGGCAAGCCCCGCCAGCACGTCCTGTCCCCGGCCGAGGCCGCCGCGCAGGTGGTCCTCGCCGAGGTGGCCGCCGACGCCGGCACGCTCGACGCCACGGTCGCCGCGGTGGTGGCGGAGGGCTTCGACCTGACCGCGGGCCTCGCCGTCCGGCCGCGGCTCCTGGTGCTGGGCCCCGAGGAACACGTCCTGCTGGTCGTCCTCCACCACATCGTCGGCGACGGCCTGTCGCTGGAGCCGCTCGCCCGCGACCTGGGCTTCGCCTACACGGCCCGCGCGGCCGGCGAGCCGCCCGCCTTCGCGCCGATGCCGGTCCAGTACGCCGACTACACCCTGTGGCAGCAGTCCGTCCTCGGCAGCGAGAGCGACCCCGACAGCCCGCTCGCCGCCCAGCTGAACCACTGGAAGCAGGCCCTGGCCGGCCTCCCCGAGGAACTCCACCTGCCGACCGACCGGCCGCGCCCCGGCGAGCTGTCGCAGCGCGGGGACATCGTCCGCTTCGACATCGGGGCCGCCCTGCACCAGCGCCTCATCGGACTCGGCCGAGCCCACCGGGCCAGCCTGTTCATGGTGCTCCAGAGCGCGGTCGCGGTCCTGCTGAGCAAGCTCGGCGCGGGCCATGACATCCCGCTGGGCAGCGCGGTCGCCGGCCGGGGCGACTCCCGGCTGGACGACCTCGTCGGCTGCTTCGTGAACACCGTCGTGTTCCGCAACGACGTGTCCGGCAACCCGAGCGTCTCCCGGCTCCTCGACCGGTCCCGCGAGATGTCCCTGACCGCCCACGCCCACCAGGACGTGCCCTTCGAGCGGCTCGTCGAGGCGCTCAACCCGGAGCGCTCGCTCGCCAGGAACCCGCTGTTCCAGGTGATGATGGACGTCCAGACACCCGCCGCGTCCACCCTGGAACTGCCCGGCCTGATCACCACGCCGCAGCAGGTGGACCCCGGCGTCACCAAGATCGACCTGCTGTTCGGGCTGGACGAGCGCTCGGCCGGCCACGAGGCCGCGGCCGGCATCTCCGGCCGCCTGGAGTACAGCACCGACCTGTTCGACCGCGCCACCATCGAGGCCATGAGCCGCCGGCTGGTCCGGGTGCTGGAGGCCTTCACCGCCGACCCCGAGCAGCGGATCGGCGAGATCGACGTCCTCACCGGGACCGAACGCGCACAGGTGCTCGGCACGTTCGCGCAGGCCCCGGTGGTGGAGCCCACCCTGCTCCTGCCCGCCCTCTTCGAGCGGCAGGCCGCCCGCACCCCGAACGCCCCCGCGCTGACCGAGGGCGACCGGACCTGGTCGTACGCCGAACTCAACGCCCGCGCCAACCGGCTGGCCCACACCCTCATCGCCGCCGGAGCGGGCCCCGAGCAGCGGGTCGCCGTCCTGCTGCCCCGCTCCGCCGACCTGGTCACCGCCCTGCTCGCGACGCTCAAGTCCGGCGCCGCGTACGTACCCGTGGACCCGGAGTACCCGGCCGAACGGATCGCCTACATGCTCGGGGACGCGGCCCCCGCGCTGGTCCTGGCCCGTCCGGACACCCTGCACGCGGTGCCGGTCGGCGTACCCGTCCTCGACGTCACCGAGGAGCGGCACGCCTGCGCACTCGACCCGCGCGACGAGGAGCGGACCGCACCCCTGGACCCCGCCCACCCCGCCTACGTCATCTACACCTCGGGCTCCACCGGCCGCCCCAAGGGCGTCGTCGTGGCCCACAGGTCCGTCGCCGTCTACCTGGAGTACGCCCGCGAGCACTACCCGGCGGTCCGCGAAAGCACCCTGCTGCACTCGCCGGTCTCCTTCGACCTGACCGTCACCTCCCTGTACGCCCCGCTGATCTCCGGCGGCAACGTCCGCGTCACCGCCCTGGAGGGCGCCGGCACGGGAGCGCCCCGCCCCGCCTTCCTCAAGGCGACCCCCGCCCACCTGGCCCTCCTCGGCGTCCTGCCCGAGGAGTTCTCCCCGACCCGGGAGCTGGTCGTCGGCGGCGAGATGCTGATCGGCGAGGTCGTCGACGAGCTGCGCCGACAGCGGCCCGGCATCACCGTCATCAACGAGTACGGGCCCACCGAGGCGACCGTCGGCTGCGTCGAGTACCGGATCGGTCCCGACGAGGCCGCACCCGGCGGGCCCGTCCCCATCGGCCGGCCGATGTGGAACTCGGTCATCCACGTGCTCGACGCCGAACTGAACCCGGTGCCGCCCGGCGTCAGCGGGGAGATCCACATCGGCGGCGGCCAGCTCGCCCGCGGCTACCTCGACCGTCCGGCGCTGACCGCGGAACGCTTCGTCGCCGATCCGCACGGACCGGCGGGCGCCCGCATGTACCGCACCGGGGACGTGGGCCGCTGGCGTCCCGACGGCCAACTGGAATACCTCGGCCGCGCCGACGACCAGGTCAAGCTGAACGGCTTCCGGATCGAACTCGGCGAGGTCGAGGCGGCCCTGGCCCGGCACCCGGGCGTGTCCGGGGCCGCCGCCGCGGTCCGCGAGGACGTCCCCGGCCACAAGCAGCTCGTCGGGTACGTCGTCCCCCGCTCGGCGCGGGACGCGCGGCCGGTCGACCCCGCCGAGGTCCTCTCGTACCTGGGGGGACCGCTGCCCGCCTACATGGTGCCCGCCGCGATCGTCGTACTCGACGCACTGCCGCTCACCCCGAACGGCAAGCTCGACCGCAAGGCGCTGCCCGCGCCCGGGTTCACCGGGGCCACGGCCGACGACGACACACCGCGCACCGAGGTGCAGGAGACCATCGCCGCCCTCTTCGCCGAGGTCCTCGGCCGCGACGGCGTCGGACTGCACGACAGCTTCTTCGAGCTGGGCGGCGACAGCATCGTCTCCATCCAACTCGTGGCGCGCGCCCGCCGGCGCGGCCTCGCGCTCTCCCCCAAGTCGGTGTTCGAACTCAAGACCGTCGCGGCGCTCGCCGCCACGGTCACCGAGGAGAGCGCGACGCCCGCGGCCGACGCGGGCGCCGGAACCGGCCCGCTCCCGGCCACCCCGATCATGCGCTGGCTGGAGGAGCGCGGCGGCCCCGTCGACTCCTTCCACCAGAGCGCCCTGATCCAGGTCCCGGCCGGCCTCGGGACCCGCGAACTGACCGACGCCCTCCAGGCGGTCCTCGACCGGCACGACGCCCTGCGCACCCGCCTCGACCGCGGCGGCCCCTCCGGCCGGTGGACCTACACGATCGGCGAGCGCGGCAGCGTCCCGGCGTCCGACCTCGTCCGCCGCGTCGACGCCGCCGCGCTGACCGGCGGGGAACTGCGCGGGACCATCGCGGGGGAGGCCCGCGCGGCATGGGACCGGCTCGCCCCGGAAGGCGGGATCACGGTCCAGGCCGTCTGGTTCGACTCCGGCCCCGCGACCCCCGGCCGGCTGCTCCTCGCGGCCCACCACCTGGTCGTCGACGCGGTCTCCTGGAACATCCTGCTCCCCGACCTGCGGGCCGCCTGGGAAGCCGCCCGCGACGGCAAGGAGCCCGAACCGGCCCCCGTCGGAACCCCGTTGCGCCGATGGGCCGAAATCCTGGAGGAGCTCACCCCCGGCCGGGCCGCCGCCGAGCTGGACCTGTGGACCGACGCGCTGCGGCTCCCCGCACCCGACCTCACCCTCCGCCCGCTCGACCCCGCCCAGGACACGGCGGCCGGCGCCCGCAATTTCACCCAGTCACTCCCGGTCGAGGTCACGCGAGCCCTGCTGGACGTGGTGCCGGGCGCGCTGAACGCGGGCGTCCACGAAGTGCTGATCACCGCCCTGGCCCTGGCCGTCGAGCAATGGCGGGACCGGCGGGGCCTCCCCGGCGGCCGCGGCGTGCTCGTGGACGTGGAGGGACACGGCCGGCAGGAGATCGCCGAGGGACTCGACCTGTCCCGCACGGTCGGCTGGTTCACCACCATCCGCCCGGCCCGCCTCGACCCCGGCGTCGAGGACTGGCCCGGCCTGTGGGCGGGCGGACCCGAGGCCGGCCGGGCGGTGCGAGCCGTCAAGGAACAGCTCAGGGCCGTGCCCGACGAGGGCATCGGCTACGGGCTGCTGCGCCACCTCGACCCGGAGGCCGGACCCCGACTGGCGGCCCTGGCCACCGCACCCCTGCTCTTCAACCACCTGGGCCGCGCCGACGCCCCCGCCGCCGGGCCGGGCGCCGACTGGGGCCCAGCGGCCGAGACCGACCTGGTCCTGGCCGAGGGAGCGGACCTGCCGCTCTCCCACCTGCTGGAGATCAACTCGGTGGCCCTGACCCACGAGGACGGCCCACGGCTGACCGCCACCTGGACCTGGCCCGGGCGGCTGCTCTCCGACGCCGATGTCCGCGAACTCGCGGACACCTGGTTCCGCGCCCTGCGCGCGCTGACCGAACACGCCGAGCGCCCTGACGCCGGCGGCTACAGCCCATCGGACCTGGCGCTGGTGGAGCTTTCCCAAGACGAGATCGACGGGCTCGAAGCCGAGTGGAGGACGCTGTAAATGTCGAAGTCGGGTCCTGAGGACATCCTTCCGCTGTCGCCGCTCCAGGAGGGGCTGCTCTTCCACGCGCTGTACGACGAGAGCGGCAACGACGTCTACACCGTCCAGGTCGTGCTCGACCTCGGCGGCGAGCTCGACGCCGCCACGCTGCGCACCACCGCCCAGGCACTGCTGGACCGCCACGCCAACCTCCGCGTCGGCTTCCTGCACCCCAAGCAGAGCAGGCCGGTGCAGGTCGTCTCCCGGGACGTCGAGGTGCCCTGGCAGGAGACCGACCTGCGCGGCCCGGACGACGCCGCCCGGGAGGACGCGCTGCGGCGCGTCCAGGCCGAGGAGAAGGCCCACCCCTTCGACCCGGCCCGGCCCCCACTGATGCGCTTCCGGCTGGTGCGGCTCGCGGACGACGCCCACCGGCTCCTCATCACCTTCCACCACATCCTGCTCGACGGCTGGTCGACCTCGGTGCTGCTCGGCGAGCTCTTCGAGGTGTACGGCAACGGCGGAGACCCCTCCGTCCTGCCGCCCGTCACCCCGTTCCGCAACCACCTCGCCCACCTCGCCCGGCAGGACAAGAAGGGCTCCGAGGACGCCTGGCGCCGGGCACTCGCCGGCATCGACGCCCCCACCCGGCTGGTCCCCTCGGACCCGGCCCGCGAGGTCGTCCACCCCGAACAGCTCGTCCTGGAACTCTCCACCGAGGACACCGAGGCGCTCTCCGCCCGACTGCGCGCCAACGACCTGACCTTCTCCAGCGCCGTGCACGGTGCCTGGGCGCTGCTGCTGTCGGTACTGACCGGCCGCGACGACGTGGTCTTCGGCACCGTCGTCTCCGGCCGCCCGCCCGAGGTGCCCGGCGTGGAACGCATGGTCGGCATGCTCATCAACACCCTGCCCGTCCGCGTGCGGCTGCGCGGCGCCGACCCGCTGCGCACCGTACTGGCCGGGCTCCAGAGCGAGCACCTGGAGATGATGGGCCACCAGCACACGGGGATGCGCGACATCCTCCGGCTCTCGGGACATTCCGAACTCTTCGACACCTACGTCGCGTTCGAGAACTTCCCGTTCGACCTGCAGGGCCTGCGGGACCTCGCGGGCGGCCTGAGCATCGACGGCTTCGACGTCCTGGACGCCAACCACTACCCGATCTGCCTCGTCTCGCACGTCCACGAGGGCAGGCTCCGGCTGCTGCTCAACTACCGCCCCGACCTCTTCGACCTGGAGCAGGTCGAAGCCGTCGGCGGCCGCCTGGTCCGGCTGCTGCAGACGCTGGCGAAGGACCTCGGGCGCACCGTCGCCGGCCTGGACCTGCTCACGGCCGCCGAGCGGAACGTGCTGTCCGCGGGCCGCGCCACCGCGGCGGAGACGGTGGCACCCGCCACCTTCCCCGAGCTGTTCGCCGCCCAGGTCGCACGCACCCCCGACGCGGTCGCCGTCGAGTCGGCCGGTCTCTCCCTCACCTACGCGGAACTCGACGCGCGCACCGACGAACTGGCGGCGCGACTGGCCGCCGGGGGCACCGGTCCCGAGCAGGTCGTGGCGCTCGTCCTCGGCCGCTCCGTGGAGTCCGTCGTCGGTTCGCTCGCGGTGATGAAGGCGGGCGCCGCCTACCTGCCGGTGGACCCCGACTACCCCGCCGACCGCATCGCGTTCATGTTCGAGGACGCGCGCCCTGCGGCGGTGCTCACCACCACCGCGTACGCGGCCGCGCTGCCCCCTTCGCCGGGCACCCGGGTTGTGCTGCTCGACGGCGCTCCCGAGCCGACCGTCCAGGGCGTCCGCCCCGCCGGTCCGGTGTCGGTCGACTCACCCGCCTACCTGATCTACACCTCCGGTTCGACCGGCGTCCCCAAGGGCGTCGTCGTCACCCACACCGGTCTCGCGGCCTTCGCGGCGACCGAGCGCGAGCGGTTCGCCGTCGACACCGACAGCCGTGTCCTGCAGTTCTCGTCCCCGAGCTTCGACGCCTCGGTGCTGGAGCTGTGCATGACGCTGACCTCCGGCGCCGCCCTCGTGGTGCCCGAGCCCGGACCGCTCGCGGGCGAGCCGCTCGCCGAGGTCATCGCGGCGCGCGGGGTGACCCACGCCCTGATCCCGCCGGCCGCGCTGGCCAGCGTCCCCGCCGCGGACCTCCCCGGTTTCGCCTGCCTCATCGTCGGCGGCGACGCCACCTCGGCCGACCTCGTCGCGCGCTGGGCGCCCGGCCGGCGCATGGTCAACGCGTACGGACCCACCGAGTCCACCGTCGCGGTGTCGATCAGCACCCCGCTGGAGGCCACCGGAACGACCCCGCCGATCGGCGCCCCGGTGCGGGGCACCCGCGCCTACGTCCTGGACGGTGCGCTGCGGCTGGTCCCGCAGGGGGCCGCCGGCGAGCTGTACGTGGCGGGCGCCGGCCTGGCCCGCGGCTACCTCCGGCGTGCCGGCCTGACCGCGGAGCGGTTCGTCGCCAATCCGTACGGGACCCCGGGCGAGCGGATGTACCGCACCGGTGACCTCGTACGGCTCCGCGAGGACGGCCAGTTCGAGTTCGTCGGCCGCGCCGACGACCAGGTCAAGGTACGCGGCTTCCGCATCGAGCCCGGCGAGATCGAGAGCGCGCTGGCCCGCCACGAGAGCGTGGACCGGGCGGCCGTGACCGTGCACGAGGCGCAGCCGGGCGTGAAACAGCTCGTGGCCTACGCCGTCCCCGCCGCGGGCCGCACCGTCGACGGCGATGCCCTGCGCGCCCACCTCGCCGCCCTGCTGCCCGAGTACATGGTCCCGGCGGTCGTCATCACGCTCGACGCGCTACCGCTGATGGTCAACGGCAAGTTGGACCGCAAGGCACTGCCCGCCCCCGAGTTCACCGTCTCCGAGGGCCGGGCCCCCGCCAACGCCCGCGAGGAACTGCTGTGCGGGCTCTTCGCCGAGGTCCTCGGCGTGGACCGGGTCGGCGCGGACCAGAGCTTCTTCGAGCTCGGCGGCGACAGCATCGCCTCCATCCAGCTGATCAGCCGTGCCCGCAAGGCCGGGCTGCGGTTCACCCCGCGCGACGTGTTCACCCACAAGACCGTCGAGGCCGTCGCCGCCGTCGCGACCGAGACCACCGGCGCCCAGCGCCGGCGCCGCGCCCCCTCCGACGGCGTCGGCGGAGTCCCGCTGACCCCGATCATCCACTGGTTCAGCGAACACAGCGGCCCCGTCGACGCGTTCAACCAGGCGATGCCGCTGCCCGTACCCGCGGGGCTCGACACGTCCCGGATCACCGCCGTGCTCCAGACCTTCATCGACCACCACGACGCGCTGCGGCTGCGGCTCACCCGCATCGACGACATCGACGAGTGGACCCTGGAGATCACCCCGGCCGGTACCGTCGCCGCCGCCGAATCCCTCCACCGCGTCGACGCCTCAGGCCTCGACGCCGACGCCCTGCGCGCCCTCACGGAGCGGGAGTTCGCCGCCGCCCAGGGACGCCTGGCCCCCGAACGCGGCCGGATGGTGCAGGCCGTCTGGTTCGACTCCGGCGCCGACCTCCCCGGCCGCCTGCTGCTCGTCATCCACCACCTGTCGGTGGACGGAGTGTCCTGGCGCATCCTGCTGCCGGAGATGGCGGCCGCGCTGGAGGCCGCCGCCGCAGGTGCCACCTTCACCCCCGAACCCGTCGGCACCTCCTTCCGCCGCTGGTCGCAGCACCTCGCCGCGGCGGCCTCCGAACCCGCCCGCATCCGTGAACTCCCCTTGTGGCGAGGCATCCTGTCCGGCGCCGACCCGCTCCTGACCGAACGTCCGCTGGACGGGAGCGACACCCTCGACACCGCCGGACACCTCACCCTGAGGCTGCCCGCGGAGGTGACCGAGACGCTGCTGGGCCGGGTGCCGGCCGCCTTCAACGCGCAGATCAACGACGTCCTGCTCACCGCGCTCGCCGTCGCCGTCGCCGGCTGGCGCCGGTCCCTGGGCCGGGGCGAGGGCTCCTCCGTGCTGGTCGGCCTGGAGGGCCACGGCCGCGAGGACATCCTCGAAGGCGCCGACCTGTCCCGCACGGTCGGCTGGTTCACCAGCCTCTACCCGGTGCGCCTCGACCCGGGAGAGGTCCCAGCCGCCGAACTGCCCGCGGGCGGACCCGCCCTCGTCACCGCCCTCAAGGCGGTCAAGGAACAACTGCGCGCCATACCCGACAACGGCATCGGCTTCGGGTTGTTGCGCCACCTCAACCCGCGCACCGCCGTGGCCCTCGGGAAGTTCGCCGAACCGCAGATCGGCTTCAACTACCTGGGCCGCATCGGCGGAACCGGTGACGACGGCCAGGACGGCGGCCTCGGTGGTGGCGCCGACGGCGCCACCCCCCTCCCCTACACCCTCACCGCCAACGCCGTCTCCGAGACCCACGCCGACGGCCCGCGCCTCACCGTGACCTGGACCTGGCCGGGCGCCCTGCTCACCGAGGACGAGGTGCGCCGCCTCGCCGACGCCTGGTTCGTCGCCCTGCGCGCCCTGGTGGCCTGCGCCGACCGGCCCGAGGGCGTCGGCGGGCTCGTCCCGTCGGACCTTCCGCTCGTGTCCCTCACGCAGGCGGAGATCGGCCGGCTGGAAGCGGCGCAGCCGCACCTGACCGACGTCCTGCCGCTGTCCCCGCTCCAGGAGGGCCTGCTCTTCCACACCGAGTACGACCAGCGGGCCGAGGACGTCTACATCACCAGGCTCGCCCTGGACGTGCGCGGCGTACTCGACACGGCGGCTCTGCGCGCCGCCGTGGCCGGGCTGCTGTCCCGGCACGCCAGCCTGCGGTCCTGCTTCCACCGCACGGCGGACGGCGTTCCCGTCCAGCTCGTGCCGGCCGAGGTGGCGCTCCCCTGGAACGAGACCGACCTGAGCCACCTCGCGCAGGTGGAACAGCAGGCCGAACTGGACCGGCTGCTGGTCCAGGAGCGCTCCCGCCGATTCGACCCCGAGCACCCGCCGCTGCTCCGCTTCACCCTGATCAAGCTCGGCACCGACCGGCACCGCCTGCTGTTCGCCGCCCACCACCTGCTGCTCGACGGCTGGTCCGCGCCGGTGCTCGCCGGGGAGCTCTTCGAGCTGTACGGGAGTCGCGGCGACGTGTCCGCCCTGCCGGAGGTCGTCCCGTACAAGGACTACCTGACCTGGCTGGCGGGCCAGGACCGTACCGAGGCGGAGGAGGCCTGGCGCACGGCACTGGCCGGGGTGCGGGAGCCGACGCTGGTCGCACCCGGTGCCGCCGGGCACGCCGCGGCCCTGCCCGGCCGGATCGTGGACGAACTGCCGGCCGGGCTGACCGCCGCCCTCACCGCGACCGCCCGTGCGCACGGCCTCACCATGAATGCCGTGGTGCAGGGCGCCTGGGGTGTCGTGCTCGCCGCTCTCACCGGTCGCGACGACGTCCTGTTCGGTGAGACGGTCTCCGGCCGTCCGCCGGAGCTGGCCGGCGTCGAGTCGATGGTCGGTCTCTTCAGCAACACCGTGCCCGTACGGGTCCGCGTCGACCCCGCGGCTTCGCTGACGGACACCCTCTCCCGGGTCCAGGCCCAGCGGGTCGACCTGCTCGCCTACCATCACCTCGGCCTGTCCGACCTGCAGGAACTCGCAGGTCTCGGCACTCTGTTCGACACCGCCGTCGTCTTCGAGAACTTCCCGGCGGAGCCCGGCTCGGGGGAGCCCGTGCACGGCCTGACGCTGTCCGAGGTCGACACCAAGGGCGACAACCACTACCCGCTGGGCATGGTGGTGATGCAGGACGAGCAGCGCCTCGTCCTCAACTGGTACTACCGCCCCGACCTGCTCGACGAGCGGCTCGTCTCCTCCGCGACCCGGCAGCTGCGCCGGGTGCTGGAGGCCGTGGCCACCGCCCCGCACACCCCCGTGGGCCGGCTGGCCCTGCTGGACGACGCCGAGACCCGGGAGCTGACCTCCGGCTCCGCCGGACCGGTCGTCCCCGTCGCCGACGCCCTCGTCCACGAGCTGATCGCCGCCCAGGCGGCCCGCACCCCGCACGCCGTCGCGCTCGTCGACGGCGCCCTGGAGGTCGGCTACGCCGAACTCGACGAGCGGGCCGACCGGCTCGCCCACGCACTGACCGCCCGGGGAGCGGGCCCCGGGGAACTGGTCGCGGTCGCCATGGAGCGCTCCGCCGAACTGGTCGTGACCCTGCTCGCCGTCCTCAAGTCCGGCGCCGCGTACGTACCGGTCGATCCGGCGTACCCGCAGGAACGGATCTCCTACCTCCTCCAGGACGCCGCCCCCCGCCTGCTGGTGACCACCCGGTCGGCCGCCGCCGCCCTCCCGGCCTCGGACGTCGAGCGGATCGTCGTCGACGACGCGCCGACCGCCGCGGCCATCGCGGCCGGCCCCGCCACCGCGCCCACCGGCCGGCCCGACCCGGCCCACCCCGCCTACGTCATCTACACCTCCGGCTCCACCGGCCGGCCCAAGGGCGTCGTCGTCGAGCACCGCTCGGTGGTCGACTACCTCGGCTGGGCGGGCAGCGCCTACGCCGGCGCGGCCGGCCTCGCGCTGCTGCACTCGCCGGTCTCCTTCGACCTCACCGTCACCGCCCTGTTCACCCCGCTCACCGTCGGCGGCGCCGTGCTGATCTCCGCGCTGGAGGAGAGCGCCGGCCTCTCGGCCCGGCTCGCCACCACCCCGGTGACCTTCATGAAGGCCACCCCCAGCCACCTCCCGCTGCTCGGCGCACTGCCCGCCGCCTACTCGCCCGCCACGGAACTGCTCCTCGGCGGCGAAGCCCTGCTCGGCGAGGCCCTGGCCGGGTGGCGCGAGCGCCACCCCGACGCCACCGTGTGGAACGTGTACGGGCCCACCGAGGCCACCGTCAACGCCACCGAGTTCCGCGTCGAGCCCGGCACCGCACTGGCCCCCGGGCCGGTACCGATGGGCCGCCCGCAGGGCAACGTACGGGCCTACGTCCTCGACGCGGCGCTCCGCCCGGTCCCCGCCGGGGTCGCGGGCGAGCTCTACCTCGCCGGACCCTGCCTGGCCCGCGGCTACCTCGGTCGCCCCGCGCTGACCTCCGAGCGCTTCACCGCCGACCCGTACGGGCCGGCCGGCGAGCGGATGTACCGCACCGGAGACGTGGCCCGCCGGCTCGCCGACGGCAACCTGGTGTTCGTCGGCCGTGCCGACGACCAGGTGAAGATCCGCGGCCACCGCGTCGAACTCGGTGAGGTCTCCGCGGCGGTCGCCGCCCTGCCCGCCGTCGTCGCCCAAGCGGTGATCGTCCGCGACGGCGGTGAGAACGGTGCCCGTCTCCTCGCCTACGCCGTGCCCGCGGCCGGTACCGCACCGACGGGAACGGAGCTGCGCGACCGGCTCGCCGCCACCCTGCCCGAGCACATGGTCCCGGAAGCCGTCGTCGTCCTCGACGAGCTGCCGCTGACCGTCAACGGAAAGCTGGACCGCGCGGCGCTGCCGGAGCCGGAGTTCGCGGCGGCCACCACCCGCCTCCCGCGCTCCCCGCAGGAGGAGATCCTCTGCGCGCTCTTCGCGCAGGTCCTGGACCTGCCCGGCGCCGGCGTCGACGACGACTTCTTCGAGCTCGGCGGCAATTCGCTGAGCGCCGTCCGGCTCCTGAGCCGGGTCCGCTCGGCCTTCGGCTCCGAGGTCGACGTCCGTGCGGTCTTCGAGGCGCCCACTCCCGCCCGGCTCGCGGCCCTGATGGTCCACGGCGACTCCGCGCGGCCCGGCCCGACCGCGGGTCCGCGGCCGCAGGAGATCCCGCTGTCGTCCGCCCAGCGGCGACTGTGGTTCCTCGGCAGGCTGGAGGGGCCCTCCGGTTCGTACAACATCCCCATCGGCATCCGGCTCACCGGCACGCTCGACCCCGAGGCGCTGCGCGAGGCCGTCGCCGACGTGGTGACGCGCCACGAAAGCCTGCGGACCGTCTTCCCCGACACCGCCGGCAAGCCGCGCCAGCACGTCCTCACCGCGGCCGAGGCCGCGGTCGCGGTCGCACCGGAGACCGTCCGCACCACGCCGCACGAACTCGACGGGGAGCTCCGCCGCGCCGCCGCCCGCGGCTTCGACCTGGCCGTCGAACCGCCGCTGCGCGCCACCCTGTTCATCGTCTCCGACACCGAACACGTCCTGCTGCTCACCGTGCACCACATCGCCTCCGACGGATGGTCCAACGCCCCCCTCGCCCGAGACCTGTCCGCCGCCTATGCCGCCCGGTCCGCCGGACGGACGCCGGACTTCACCCCGCTGCGCGTCCAGTACGCCGACTACACCCTCTGGCAGCGGGAGCTGCTGGGCGACGCCGACGACCCGGAGAGCCTGGCAGCACGCCAGCTCGCCTTCTGGCAGCGGACCCTGGCCGGAGCGCCGGCGCAGCTGTCCCTTCCCACCGACCGGCCGCGCCCCGAGGAGATGACCGCCGACGGCGCGACCGTCGGGTTCACCCTCGACGCAGCGCTCCACGGCCGGCTCGCCGCCCTCGCCCGGACCCACCAGGTCAGCCTCTTCATGGTGGCCCAGGCGGCCCTCGCGGGGCTCCTCACCCGGCTGGGTTCCGGCACCGACATCCCCGTCGGCACCGCCGTGGCCGGACGTGCGGACGAGGCGCTGGAGGACCTCGTCGGGTTCTTCGTCAACACGCTGGTCCTGCGCACCGACACCTCCGGAGACCCGTCCTTCACCGAGCTCCTGCGCCGGGTCCGGGCCACGGACCTCGCGGCCTACGCCCACCAGGACCTGCCCTTCGAGCGGCTGGTCGACCAGCTCGGTCCGGACGTGCGGACCCTGGCGCACACCCCGCTGTTCCAGGTGTTCCTCGCCTTCCAGAACAACGCGGCACCGCGCCTGGAACTGCCCGGCCTGACGGTCTCCCCGGCGGACATCGAACTCACCTCCGCCAAGACCGACCTCGGCATCGAGCTGACCGAGGTCTTCGACGCCGACGGCGGACACGCCGGGCTGCGCGGCCTGATCAGCTACCGCACCGACCTGTTCGACCGCTCCACGGTCGAGTCGGTCGCGGCCCGGTACGCCGCCCTGCTCGACGCGGTCACCGTCGACCCCGAAGCCACCATCAGCCGGGTCGAGCTGCTCGGCGCCGCCGAGCTGACCGAGGTCCTGACGACCCGCAACGACACCGCCCGCGCGGTGCCCGCGGCGACCTTCCCGGTGCTGTTCGAGGAGCGGGCCTCCGCCACCCCCGACGCGGTCGCCCTGGTCGCCGGCCCCACCGAGCTGACCTACGCCGAGCTCAACGCCCGGGCCAACCGGTGGGCGCACTGGCTCATCGACCGGGGGGTCGGCCCCGAGCAGCGGGTCGCCGTCGCCGTACCGCGCTCGGCGGACTGGCTCGCCATCACCCTCGGCGTCCTCAAGGCGGGCGCCACCCACCTGCCCGTCGACCCGGGCTACCCGGCCGACCGCATCGCCCACATCGTGGAGGACGCCCGCCCCGCCCTCGTCCTGACCACCGGGGAGACCGTCGGACGGCTCGCCCTGCCAGGCTCCGTCCCGGTGGTCCCCGTCGACGCCCCGCCCGTCCGGGCCGAGGCCGACGCGGCCCCCGCGACCGACCCCACCGACGCGGACCGTACGCACCCGCTCGGACCGGACCACCCCGCGTACGTCATCTACACCTCGGGTTCCACCGGCCGCCCCAAGGGGGTCCTCGTCACCCACCGGGGCATCGCGGGCCTGGCCGGTTCGCACGCCGAGAACTTCGGCATCGGCCCGGACAGCCGGATCCTCCAGGCCGTTTCGCCCAGCTTCGACGTCTCCATGGCGGACCTGGCGATGACCCTCCTGACGGGTGCGGCACTCGTCATCGCACCGGGCAACACCTCGCCCGCCGGCGAGGAACTCGCCGCGCTGATCGACGGACACCGGGTCAGCCACCTCCAGATCACGGCTGGCGTGCTCGCCACCCTCCCGCGCACCGAACTGCCCACCCTGGGCACCCTCGCGGTCGGGGGCGAGCCCTGCCCGCCCGCCCAGGTCGCGCACTGGTCCCGCGGTCGCAGGCTGCTCAACGTCTACGGGCCCAGCGAAGCGACCGTCTGCTCCACCATGAGCCGCCCCCAGACCGGCGAGGTCCACCCGCCCATCGGCACCCCGCTCTGGAACACCCGGGTGTACGTCCTCGACGCCTTCCTGCGACCGGTACCGGACGGAGTGACCGGCGAACTCCACATCGCCGGTGACGGACTGGCCCGCGGCTACCTGGGCCTGCCCGCCCTGACCTCGGAGCGGTTCGTCGCCCACCCCTTCGGGGCGCCCGGCGAACGGCTCTACCGCACCGGCGACCTGGTGCGGTGGAACGCCGACGGCCAGCTGGAGTTCGCCGGTCGGGCCGACGACCAGGTCAAGGTCCGCGGCTTCCGGATCGAGCTCGGCGAGATCGAGGCGGCCCTCACCCTCCACCCCGGCATCGACCACGCGGCCGTCTCGGTCCACGAGGACGCGGCGGGCCGCAAGCAGCTCGCCGCCTACGTGGTTCCCGCGGACACGACCGGCGGCGGGACGACGACGCAGGCCCTGCGCGACCACCTCGCCGGACTGCTCCCCGATCACATGGTGCCCGCCTCCTACACCGCCCTCGACGCCCTGCCCCTGAGCTCCAACGGCAAGGTCGACCGCAAGGCCCTGCCGGAGCCCGACCTGGGCGCCCGCGAGGAGGGCCGGGAACCGGCCGACGAGAAGGAGACGCTGCTCTGCGAGCTGATCCGTGACCTCCTCGGGGTCGAGCGGGTCGGCGTCGAGGACAGCTTCTTCGAACTCGGCGGAGACAGCATCGTCTCCATCCAGCTGGTGAGCCGCGCCCTGGAAGCGGGCCTCGAGTTCACCGCGGCGGACGTACTGCGCCACCGCACGGTCGCCGACCTGGCCGCCGCCGCCGTCCGGAGCGGCGACACCGTCGAGGAGCAGGCCACCACCGACGGCACCGGCACCGGCATCGGCGAGGTGCCGCTGAGCCCGGCCGCGCACGCCCTGCGCGAACGGGGAGGCCCCGCCGCCCACAGCATCACCACCGTCACGCTCACCCTCCCCCCGGACAGCGACGAGCCGCGTCTGGTGCGGGTCCTCCAGGCGCTCCTCGACCACCACGACGCGCTGCGGCTGAAGCTCACCCGGCGCGCCGGCAACCTGGTCTGGAACCTGGAGACCCGCCCGCGCACCGAGGCCGACGCCGCCTCGCTGCTCAGCCGGGTCGACGTCGGGGAAGCCGACGCGGACGCCCTGGGCGCCCTGCTCGCCGCGCACACCGGATCGATCCGTGCCGCCGTCGCACCCGAGGACGGCGCCGTGTTCCGGGCCGTGTGGTTCGACGGCGGTCCCGGGGGCGAGCACCGGCTGCTGCTCGCGGTGCACACCCTGGCCGCCGACCAGGCCTCCTGGCAGGTCCTGGCCGCCGACCTGCGCACCGCGTGGGCCGCGGTCACCGCCGGCGCCCCCGTACTGCTGCCGCCCGTGACCACCTCGTACAAGGCGTGGGCCGAGGACACGGCCGTCGCCGCGACCGCCCCGGAGCTCGTCGACGAACTGCCCGTCTGGACGGAGATCCTCGGCGCGGGCACCGCGCCCCTCACCCCGCACGCGCCGGACCCCCGCCGCGACACCGCGGGCACCGTCCGCCACGTCGAGGTGTCCTTCTCGCCCTCCGAGTCCCGGGCCCTGCTGGAAAGCGTCCCGCAGGCCTTCGCCACCGACGTCCAGGACGTCCTGCTCGGCGCCCTCACGGCCGCCGTCGGTGAATGGCGCGCCCACCTCGGCAGGGAAGGCGGCACCGGCGTGCTGGTCGCCCTGGAGGACGACGGCCGGGGCCGCGGGCCCGCCCTCGCCCGCACCGTCGGGCACCTGACCACCGTCCGCCCCGTACGTCTGGGAGGGGACGGGGCGGGAGCCGGCGTCGGCGCCCGGGTCAAGCAGGTCAAGGAACAGCTCGCCGCCCTCCCCGACGGCGGCAGCGGCCACGGCCTGCTGCGGTACCTCAACCCGCAGACGGTGCCCCTGCTGGCCGCCCTCGGCGCGCCGCAGGTCCGCTTCGCCTACCACGGCCGCTTCGACGCACCGCTCGCCGACGGCTCCGTGCCGTTCGGCGCCGCGGGCGCCGTCCGGGCGGTGCCGGGCGAGGACCCGAACATGCCGGTCGTCCACCCGCTCGACGTCACCGTCCGGGTGGACGAGGACGGGGGCGAACTCCGACTGACGGCCCGCTGGGCCTGGCCGGACGCGCTGTTCGGCGAAGGGGACGTGCCCGGGCTGGCCCGGGCCTGGCAGGACGCGCTGCGCGCGCTCCTCGCCGACGCCGGCCGGTCCGGCGGACGCTCCCCCTCCGACTTCCCGCTGGTCCGGCTGGAGCAGCGCGACATCGACCTGCTGGAGCGGGACGGGCGCGAGCTGGCCGACGTGCTCCCCCTGGGGCCGCTCCAGGAGGGGCTCCTCTTCCACTCGCTGTACGACCGGCGCGACCAGGACGTCTACACCGTCCAGTTCGGGCTGGACCTGGAGGGCGAACCGAGCACCCGGGTCCTGCGCGCGGCCGTCGGGGCCCTGCTGGCCCGCCACGCCAACCTCCGCGCCGGTTTCGCGTACGAGGGCCTGTCCCGGCCGGTCCAGTTCGTTCCGGCCGGGGTCGACGTCCCGTGGACCGAGCGCGACCTGGCGGACCTGACCGACGGGGAGCGCACGGCCGAGGTCGCCACGGTGATGCGGGAGGCACGATCGGAGCGCTTCGACCCCACTCGCCCCCCGCTGCTGCGCTGCACCCTGCTCCGCCTCGGAGGCGGCCGGGCACGGCTCGTGCTGACGTTCCACCACCTCCTGCTGGACGGCTGGTCCACGCCGATCCTGCTGGACGAGTTGATGCGGCTGTACGCCTCCGGGGGCGACCCGGCCGGTCTGCCCGAGGCCCGTCCGTACGCCGGTTACCTGGACTGGGTCGGCCGGCAGGACCGTGCGGCGTCCGAACGGGCCTGGCGCGAGGTCCTCGACCCGGCCGTCGAGCCGACGCTGCTGGTGCACGCGGACCCGGACCGGGCCGCCGTCCCCACCGAGAAGCTCTCCGTCACCTTCGGCGGCGAGCTCGTGGCCGGGCTCACCGCCTTGGCGGGCCGGCACGGAACGACCATGAACACGGTCGTCCAGGCCGCCTGGGGTCTGCTGCTGTCCCGGCTCACCGGCCGGAGGGACGTGGTGTTCGGCGCCACTGTCTCCGGCCGGCCGCCGGAGGTCCCCGGCATCGAGCGCATGGTCGGGCTCTTCATCAACACCGTTCCCGTGCGCGTCGTCCACCGGACCGGCGAGCCGGCCGAGGCACTGCTGTCGCGGCTGTGGAACCAGCAGGTCGACCTGACGCCGCACCAGCACATCAGGCTCGTCGACCTCCAGCGGACCGTCGGCAAGGGGGAACTGTTCGACACCCTGCTCGTCTTCCAGAACGTTCCCGCCGACGGCGCCGGATTCGGTGGCGACGCCGACCGGGTCCGCGCGGTCGACCTGGAGATGAACGACGCGACCCACTACCCGCTCACCCTGGACGCCGGACTCTCCGGCGACCAGCTGCACTGCGGACTGGGCTACCGCCCCGACCTGTTCACCAAGGCCGAGGCCGAGACCGTCGCGCAGGGTCTGCGCGAGGTCCTCGAAGCACTCGCGGCGGGGCTGCCGGCCCAGGCCGCACCGGGGGACGACCCGTTGACCGCCTGGTGGTCGGGGATCCGCGCCCGTTCGGCGCCGCGCGCGGCCCACGAGGGCCCGGCCGGGGTCGGGGTCGGGGTCGGGGTCGAGGAGGTCACCGCCGACGGCGGGGCGGCGGCCGCCGCCTCCCGGGAGGCCGTGCTCGCAGGGCTCTTCGCCGAGCTCCTCGGCGTTCCGGAGGTCGGTCCCGACGACGACTTCTTCGCACTGGGCGGCGACAGCATCGTCTCCATCCAACTCGCGGGCCGGGCCCGCAAGGCGGGCCTGCTCATCAGCCTGCGGGACGTCTTCAAGAACAAAACGGTCCGGGCGCTCGCCAGGATCGCGCGGGAGGACGAGGAACGGGCCCCCGAGGCCCCCGAGGACGCCATCGGCGAACTCGCCCTCACCCCGGTCATGCTCGACCTGTACGAGCGGGGCGGCCCGACCGACGCCGTCCACCAGGCCGCCCTCCTCCAGCTGCCCGCGGACTGCACGCGGGAACGGCTCGCGGCCACCCTTCAGGCGGTCGTCGACCACCACGACACCCTCCGCTCGCGAATCGTCACCGGGCCCGGGGGCCGCCGGCTGGACATCGCCCCCCGGGGCGCCGTCGACGCGGCCGCGCTGCTGAGCCGCACCGACATCGCGGACGTACCGCGGCAGGATCTGCTCGGTGTGGTCGCCGCGACCCAGAACCGGGTCCAGGCCGAACTCTCCCCGGCCGACGGAGCCGTGGTCCGCGCGGTCTGGTTCGACGCGGGCCCCGACAGGCCGGGACGGCTCCTGGTCCTGGTCCACCACCTCGCCGTGGACGGTGTGTCCTGGCGGGTGCTCCAGGAGGACCTGGCGAGCGCCTGGCAGGCCCTGTCCGAGGGTCGGGAACCCCGGCTGGAACCCGTCGGGACCTCCTTCCGACGCTGGTCCTCCGTATTGGAGCAGCAGGCCCTCTCCCCGGCGCGGAGCGGGGAACTGGACCTGTGGAGGACGGTCCTCGCCACCGCCGACCCCCTCCTGTCGCACCGTCCGCTCGACCCCGCCCGCGACGTCGTCGCCACGGCCCGACAGCTGACGGTGACCCTGCCGGACGAGGTGGCCGGACCCCTGCTGGGCCGGGTCCCCGCCGTGTTCAACGCGGCGGTCGACGAGGTGCTGCTGACCGGCCTGGCGTTGGCGGTCGCGCGCTGGCGGGCGGACCGCGGCACCGACGCCGGCACCGCGGTTCTGGTCGGACTCGAAGGCCACGGTCGGGAGGAGATCGCCGACGGGATCGACCTGTCCCGCACGGTGGGCTGGTTCACCAGCCTCTACCCGGTCGCCGTCGACCCCGGCACACCCCCGGGCCGGGAGCCGTGGCCCGCCGGAGCCGACCTCGGCACCGCGCTGAAGCGGGTCAAGGAACAACTCCGGGCCGTCCCCGACAAGGGCATCGGCTACGGCCTGCTGCGCCATCTCAACCCGGAGACCCGGGCGCTGCTGGCCGGCCGACCGGAACCGCAGATCGGCTTCAACTACCTCGGCCGGTTCGGAGCCGTGGACGAGGCCGCCACCCGGTCCGACGACTGGACGGCGCCGCCCGAGGCCACCGAGACCCTCGGCAGCGGCGGCGACGACGTCAGGCCGCTGTCCCACGCCGTCGGCCTGAGCGCCGTGGCGCAGGACCGGCCCGACGGCGTGCGGCTCGTCGCCATCTGGTCCTGGCCCGGCGAACTGTTCGAAGAGCCGGAGATCCGCGGGCTCGCCCGCCTGTGGTTCCGGGCGCTGGAGGCCCTGACCGAATTCGCGGCCCGCCCCGAGGCCGGTGGCCTCACCCCGTCCGACCTGTCCCTCCTCGAACTGTCGCAGGACGAGATCGATGAATTCGAAAGTGATCTGAGCTGATGAAAGGAAACAGCAAAGTGACGAAGGCTGGATTCGTCGACATCTGGCCGCTGTCCCCGCTCCAGAAGGGCATGCTCTTCCATGCCCTCTACGAGGAGCAGGGCGCGGACGTGTACGTCATTCAGATGGCGCTCGACCTGCGGCGCGACCTCGACGTGGCCGGACTGCGCGAAGCGGTCACCGGTGTATTGCGCCGCCACGACAACCTGCGGGCCTCGTTCCGCAATCGTGCGTCGGGCGAGCCGGTCCAGGTCATCCTTCGTGACGCGGAACCCGACTGGTCCGAGACCGACATCAGTGGTGTCGAGCCCGGCGAGCGCGGGACGGAGCTCCAGCGCCTGCTCGACGCCGACCGCACCCGCAAGTTCGACCTCTCCCGGCCGCCGCTGCGGTTCTCGCTGATCAGGCTGGCGGAGCAGGAGTACCGGTTCGTCTTCACCGCCCACCACATCCTGCTCGACGGCTGGTCCATGCCGCTGGTGCTCGGTGAGCTGATGGCGCTGTACAACAACGGCGGCGACACCGAGCAGTTGCCGCCGGTCATCCCGTACAAGGAGTACCTCGGCTGGCTGGGCCGGCAGGACCGCTCCGAGGCTGAGCTGGCCTGGAAGCGGGCCCTGGCGGGTACCGAGCCGACCCTGGTGGCCGGCGACGGAGCCGGGGTCGTCGCCCTGCCCGCGACCCTCATCGAAGAGGTTCCCCCGCGGCTTTCGGCGGCGCTGATCGAGCGGGCCCGGTCGCTGGGCCTCACCCTCAACAGCGTGGTCCAGACGGCCTGGGGCATGGTGCTCGGCTCGCTGACCGGCCGCGACGACGTCGTCTTCGGCGAGACCGTCTCCGGCCGGCCGCCGGAGCTGTCCGGCGTCGAGAAGATGGTCGGCCTCTTCATCAACACCCTGCCCGTGCGGCTGCGCGTCGATGCCGCGCTGACGCTCGGCGACCAGGTCCGCGGCCTCCAGGACCAGCAGGCCGACCTCCTCGCCCACAAGCACCTCGGTCTGGCGGAGATCCAGCAGCTGATGGGCAGCGGCCCGCTGTTCGACGCCATCACGATCTTCGCGAACTATCCGATCGACACCGACACCCTGCAGGACTCCGCGGCGGGGATCGGCGCGGTCGCGGCCGCCACCGTGGACGCCACGCACTACGCCCTCAACCTGGAGGGGACCGTACGGGGCGAGCGGATGACGGTCCGCCTCGACCACCGCACCGACCTCTTCGCCACCGGCGCCGGACGCGAGATCCTCGACCGGCTGCTGCGCGTGCTCGGGGCCTTCGCGACCGACCCCGGTCAGCCGGTCGGATCCGTGCCGCTGTTCACCGACGCCGACCGCGCCCGCCTCGTCCTGGCCGGGCCCGCCGCCCCCGTCGCGGCGGTTCCCGCGCGGGACGCGGACATCCCCGGCTCCGGCGAGCCCGACGGCGAGCGCGAGGCCGTCCTGAGGGGGCTGTTCGCCGAGGTGCTCGGGGTCGAATCGGTCTCCGTCCACGACAGCTTCTTCGAGCGCGGCGGCGACTCCATCAGCTCCATCCAGCTCGCCCACCGCGCCCGCAAGGCGGGCATCACGCTCAGCCTGCGGGAGATCTTCGAGCACCGGACCGTCGCCCGGCTCGCCGCGCTCGCCGTCGCCGGCCGGCCCGCGCCCGCCGTCGCCGACGACGGGACCGGACCGGTACCGCTCACCCCGATCATGCACTGGCAGCAGGCCCAGGGCGGTCCCGTCGACCGCTTCAACCAGACCATGACGGTTCCCGTCCCCGCCGGTCTCGACGAGGACCGGGTCCGCACGGCCGTACAGGCCCTCCTCGACCGGCACGACGCCCTGCGGCTGCGACTGACCGACGGCGCCCACGGCTGGGAGCTGGACGTCACCGCCCCCGGCTCGGTCCGGGCACAGGACTGCGTCCTGCGCGCGGCACCCGGCGACGACGACGCCGCGGCCGCCCACGTACGGGCGGCCATGGAACGGCTCGCACCCGCCGAGGGCCGGATGGTCCAGGCCGTCTGGTTCGACGCCGGACCGGACACCGAGGGCCGGCTCGCCCTGGTCGTCCACCACCTCGCCGTCGACGGGGTCTCCTGGCGCATCCTGCTGCCCGACCTGGGAGCCGCCTTCTCCGCGCTCCTGGCCGGCGCCCCGGTACGCCTCGACCCCGTCGGCACCTCCTTCCGCCGCTGGTCCCGGGAGCTGACGAAGGAGGCCCGCTCCGAGGCCCGCGCGGGCGAACTGGACCTGTGGCGTTCGGTGCTGTCCACCGACGACCCCCTGCTGGCCGGCCGCCGGACCGACCCCGCCCGCGACGTGGTGGGCGTCGCCCGGCAGTTGTCCGTGACCCTGCCCGCCGCGGTGACGGAGTCCCTGCTGGGCCGGGTCCCGACGCTGTTCCGGGCCGGCCCCGACGAAGCCATGCTGACGGCCCTCGCCCTGGCGGTGGCCCGCTGGCGGCGGGAACGCGGACGCGGCGACGGCTCCGCCGTCCTGGTCGGCCTCGAAGGCCACGGGCGCGAGGAGATCGCCGACGGGCTCGACCTGTCCCGCACGGTGGGCTGGTTCACCAGCCTGCACCCGGTCGCGGTCGATCCGGGCACGGCACCGCAGGACGAACCGTGGTCCGGCGGCCCGGCCCTCGGCGCCGCCCTCAAGGCGGTCAAGGAGCAGCTGCGGGCCGTCCCCGACAAGGGCATCGGCTACGGACTGCTGCGCCATCTCAACCCGTTGACCGGCCCGGAGCTGGCCGGGTACGAGGAACCGCAGATCGGCTTCAACTACCTCGGCCGGCTGGGTCGCGCCGATGCCGATGACGTCGCCCGCGCCGACACCGTCCGGGTCCGTGACCTGACGGGCGCCGCGGACGGGGCGATGCCGTTGGCCTACACCCTGGAGCTGAACGCGGCGGCCGTGGAGCACCCCGACGGGCAGCGCCTCGTCGCGTCCTGGACCTGGTCCGGCGAACTCCTCGCGGAGGCCGAGGTCCGCGAGATCGCCGGCTTGTGGTTCGAGGCGCTGGAGGCCCTGGCCGCGCACGCCGCGCGCCCCGACGCCGGTGGCCTCACCCCCTCGGACCTGCCGCTGGTCACCGTCTCGCAGGGCGAGATCGAGCAGCTGGAAGCGGCCCCCACCGGGCTCGCGGACCTCCTCCCGCTCTCCCCGCTCCAGGAGGGCCTCCACTTCCTCGGCTCGTTCGACGAATCGGCTTCGGACGTCTACACGATCCAGTCCGTCCTGGAACTGCACGGACCCGTGGAGGCCGCCGTCCTGCACCGGGCCGCCCGCGGCCTGCTGCGCCGCCACGACAACCTGCGCGCCCACTTCGTCGAGGGCGCGGCCGGCCGCACCCTCCAGGTGGTCCCCGTCCAGGCGGAACTGCCCTGGTCGGAGGTCGACTTCAGTGATCTCGGCGAGGAGGAGGCGGCCGAGCGGGTGGACGCCCTGCTCGCCGAGGACCGGGCGCTGCGCTTCGACCTGTCCCGGCCGCCGCTGGTCCGCTGCACACTGATCCGGCTCGGCGGCGACCGGCACCGCTTCGTCCTCACCGTCCACCACATCGCCGTCGACGGCTGGTCGATGCCGCTGCTCGTCCGGGACCTCTTCCAGCTGTACGGGGAGTACCGGCGCGGCGGCGACGGGAGCGCACTGCCGCCCGTCACCCCGTACAAGGAGTACCTGGGCTGGCTGGCCGCCCAGGACCGGACTGCATCCGACGAGGCCTGGCGCGCGGCGCTGGCCGGCATCGAGGAGGTCACCCTCATCGCGCCCGCGGCGGACGGCGCCGGGGAACCCGCCGTGCCCGAGCGTCGGCGCACGGAGATCCCGGACGATCTGGCCGTCGCACTCACCGACGCGGCCCGCTGGCACGGCCTGACGGTCAACACGCTGGTGCAGGGCGCGTGGAGCCTGGTCCTCTCGGCGCTGACGGGCCGCGACGACGTGGTGTTCGGCGCCACCGTCTCGGGCCGCCCGCCGGAGCTCGCCGGGGTGGAGGGCATGATCGGCCTGTTCATCAACACCCTGCCCGTGCGGCTGGACATCGATCACACCCTCACGCTGGCCGGGCTGTTCCAACGGCTCCAGGAGCAGCAGTCACGGCTGATGGCCCACCAGTACCTGGGACTCGCCGACGTGCAGCGCCTGGCCGGGACCGGCGAACTGTTCGACACGCTCGTGGTGTTCGAGAACTATCCGGTGGAGTCCGAGCCGCTCCGGGAGTCCGCGCAGGAGCTCGGCGTCGTCGACGCCGAGGTGCGGGACGCCGTCCACTACCCGCTGGCCCTGCTGGCTGCCCAGCGCGGTGACCGGATCACGGTGGACTGGTCCTACCGACCGGACCTGCTGGACGGGGACCGGCTGCTCGCCGTCGCCGACCGCTTCCTCGGTGTGCTGCGGGCGTTCGCGGCCGATCCCGAGCGGCCCGTCGCGGACCTCAACCTGCTGACCGGGGCCGAGCGCCGGCGCCTGCTGGTGGAGTGGAACGACAGCGAGGCCGTGTTCCCGGCCGGCTCGGTGACCGAGCTGTTCGAGGCGCGGGCCGCCGGGACCCCGAAGGCGGTCGCCCTCATCACCGAGAACCGGGAACTGTCCTACGGGGAGCTCGACGCCAGGGCGAACCGGATGGCCCACTGGCTGCGCGCACGCGGGGCAGGACCCGAGACGTTCGTCGCCGTACTGCTGCCCCGCTCCGCCGACCTGGTCGCGGCCCTGCTGGCCGTGCTCAAGGCGGGGGCGGCCTACGTGCCGGTCGACCCCACGCTGCCGGCGGACCGGATCGCCTACATGCTGGAGGATGCCGCGCCGGTCCTCACCCTGACCGAGGACGAGATCGCCGGCGCGGGACTGGACGCGTACCCGGCCACGGCGCCGGGCCTGACGCGGCTGCCCTCGCAGGCCTCCTACGTCATCTACACCTCGGGTTCCACCGGCCTGCCGAAGGGCGTCGTGGTACCCGGCGGTGCGATGAGCAACCTGCTGGCGGCGGTGCAGCAGCGGCTGGGGGTCACCCCGGCGGACCGGCTGGCCGCGCTGGCCACGGTCAGTTTCGACATCGCGGTCATGGAGCTCTTCGTTCCGCTGCTCAACGGCGCCGCGGTGGTCCTCGCCGGCTCGGAGACGGTGAAGAACCCCGACGAGCTGGCCGCCCTGATCGCCCGGACCGGGACGACCGTCATGGAGGCGCCCCCGAGCCTGTGGCACGTGCTGGAGAGCGCCGTCCCCGACGCGCTGCGCGGGCTGCACAAGGTCACGGCGGGCGAGGCGCTCCCCGCCGACCTGGCCCGCCGGCTGTGCGGGCTGGGGGGCACGCTGACGAACCTGTACGGCCCCACCGAGACGACGGTCTACTCCACCGGCACCGAGATCGGCGCCGCCGAGCCGGTCACCATCGGCGGGCCGGTCGCCAACACCAGGGTGTACGTCCTGGACGCGGCGCTGCGCCCGGTCCTGCCCGGTGTGGCCGGTGAGCTGTACATCGCCGGGGCCGGGGTGGCACGCGGCTACCACGGCCGCCGGGCACTGACGGCGGAGCGGTTCGTGGCGGACCCGTTCGGCCCCGGGGGTTCCCGGATGTACCGCACCGGCGACCTGGTGCGCTGGACCGACGGGGGACGGATCGACTACCTCGGCCGCACCGACTTCCAGGTGAAACTGCGGGGCTTCCGGATCGAGCTCGGTGAGATCGAGGAAGTGCTGAACGCTCACGCCGACGTCGGCCGTGCCGTGGCCGGGGTGCGCGAGGATCGGCCCGGGGACCGGCGGCTGGTCGCTCACGTGATGCCCGCCGAAGGACGCACCGCGGACCCGGCCGTACTGCGCGACCACGTCGCCGGCGCGTTGCCCGGCTACATGGTGCCGGCGGCGTTCGTGGTGCTGGACCGGCTGCCGCTGACCCCGAACGGCAAGGTGGACCGCAAGGCCCTGCCCGCCCCCGAGTTCCACGCCGACGAGGCTTCGCGCCCGCCGCGCACGCAGGCGGAGGAGACCCTCGCGGCGCTCTACGCCGAGGTCCTCGGCGTGGAGCGGGTCGGCGTCGACGACAGCTTCTTCGCGCTCGGCGGCGACAGCATCCTCACCATCCAACTGGTCGGCCGTGCCCGCCGGGCCGGGTTGCACTTCAGCCCGCGCGACGTCTTCGCCGCGAAGACCGTGGAGGCCCTCGTCGCGGTGGTGGAGGCGGCTCGGGAGACGGATGCCGCTCCGGCGCCCGTCGCGGGAGACGGGGTCGGTGACGTTCCGCTGACGCCGATCATCCACTGGATCCGTGAACGCGGCGGAGCCATCGACCAGTTCAACCAGACCATGTCCCTCCCGGTTCCCGCGGGCGCGGACGCCGCACTGGTGGCCGCGGCGCTGCAGGCGGTCCTCGACCACCACGACGCCCTGCGGATGACCCTGTCACGCATCGGGGACGACTTCGGCTGGTCGATGGAGACCGCCCCGGCAGGCACGGTCCGGGCCGAGGACCTCGTCCACCGCGTGGACGCGGCCGCCCTGATCGCCTCCGGCCTGACGGACGCGGAGCTCGATGACCGCGCCGCCCGGGAGATCACCGCGGCCCAGGGCCGGTTGGATCCCGGAGCCGGGGCGATGGTCCGGTGCGTCTGGTTCGACGCGGGCGGCGACGCCCCCGGCCGGCTGACCGTCGTCGCCCACCACCTGGTCATCGACGGCGTGTCCTGGCGGATCCTGCTGCCCGACCTGGAGGCTGCCTTCGAGGCGCTGACGGCGGGTCGGCCGGTGCTGCTGGAACCGGTCGGCACCTCCTTCCGCCGTTGGGCGCAGCAGCTGACCGAACTGGCCGGCGAGCCGGACCGGATGCGGGAGCTCGCGCTGTGGCGGGGGATCCTCGACGGACCCGATCCGCTGCTGACCCCCCAGCCGCTGGACCCCGCCCGGGACACCTTCGGTACGGCGGCCGCGCTCAGCCTGAACCTGCCCGCCGCCCTGACCCAGCCCCTGCTGGGCCGCATTCCCGCCCTGTTCAACGCCGGGATCAACGACGTCCTGCTGACCGCGCTGGCGCTGGCCGTCATCGACTGGCGGGAGAGGTCCGGGCGCGGCGGGGGAGCGGACGTCCTGATCGACCTGGAGGGACACGGCCGCGAGGAGATCGCCGACGGCGTGGACCTCTCCCGCACCGTGGGCTGGTTCACCAGCCTCTACCCGCTGCGCCTGACCCCTGGCGAAACACCGTCCGACGAGCTGTGGGCGGGCGGCCCGGGGGCCGGCCGGGCCGTCAAGCGGATCAAGGAGCAGTTGCGGGCGCTGCCGGACAACGGCATCGGCTTCGGCCTGCTGCGCCACCTCAACCCGCAGACCGCGCAGGTCCTGGGCCGGTACGCGCAGCCCCAGCTCGGCTTCAACTACCTTGGACGGCTGGGTGTAGCAGAGGAGGCCGCCCCCACCGGGCGGCCGGAGGTCGACCACGACCTCTCGGGCGTCGCCGACGCGGCCATGGCGCTGCCCCACGCGATGGACCTCACCGCGACGGCCGTCACCTACCCCGACGGCCCGCACCTGGTCGCCCATTGGATCTGGGCCCAGCAGCTCTTCTCCGACGAGGACGTCCGCGACCTCGCCGAGACCTGGTTCCGGGCCCTGGAGGCCCTCGTCCTGCACGCCGAGGGCACGCAGGGAGCCGGTGGGCTCAGCCCGTCCGACCTCACCCTCGTCACGCTCGGTCAGGACGAGATCGAACGGCTGGAATCCGCCCAGAGCGCGATCAGCGACGTGCTGCCCCTTTCCCCGCTCCAGGAAGGTCTCCTCTTCCACGCGCTCTACGACGAGCGGGGGGCCGACATCTACACCACGCTCCTCGCCTTCGAACTGCGGGGAGAACTCGACGCGGCCGCGCTGCGCGGGGCGGCCGAGGCCCTGCTCCGCCGGCACGACAACCTGCGGGCGGCCTTCCGGCCCGGTGCCTCCGGCCAGTCCCTCCAGGTCATCCCGCGCGAGGTGGAGCTGCCCTGGAGCGAGGTGGACCTGAGCGCGCTGGACGCGGCGGAACGCGACCGGGAGCTGGACCGGCTGACCTCGCGGGCGCTGGCCGAACGCTTCGACCCGCGCCGGGCGCCGCTGCTGCGCTTCACCCTCGTCAAGTCGGGTGCCGAGGCGCACCGTCTGATGCTCGCCAGCCACCACATCCTGTTCGACGGCTGGTCCGGGCCGGTCCTGTCGGCCGAACTCTTCGAGCTCTACCGCACCGGCGGCGACGACTCGGCCCTGCCGCGCGTCACCCCGTACAAGGAGTACCTGGCCTGGCTCGCGGGCCAGGACCGCACCGCCGCGGAGGAGGCCTGGCGCCGGACGCTCGACGGGGTCGACGAGCCCACGTTCGTCGCCCCCGCCGACCCGGCCCGCGCCCCGATGCGCCCGCGGGTGCTGGAGGTGGAGGTCCCCGCCGCGACGACGGCCGCCCTCACCGAGCAGGCGCGCCGCCACGGACTCACCAAGAACACCGTGATCCAGGGCGCCTGGGGCCTGCTGCTCTCCGGCCTCACCGGCCGCGACGACGTGCTCTTCGGGGAGACGGTCAACGGCCGCCCGGCCGACCTGCCCGGAGTCGAGTCGATGGTGGGCCTCTTCATCAACACCCTGCCCGTACGGGTGCGCGTCGAGCGGGGCGACTCGCTGCTGGCCCTCTTCTCCAGGCTCCAGGAGCAGCAGTACGAACTGCTGCCGCACAAGTACCTGGGCCTCACCGACATCCAGCGGATCGCCGGCACCGGAGCGCTCTTCGACACCTCCACCGAGTTCAGCAACTACCCGGTCGACGCGGAGACCCTGGAGGAGACCGCCGCGGGGATCGGTGTCGTCGACGCCCAGATCCAGGACGGCACCCACTACCCGCTGGCACTGGGCGCCAGGGACAACGGGCAGCTGATCACCCTCAAGATCGATTACCGGGCCGACCTGTTCGACGAAGGGACAGCCGCCGCCCTCGCCGAGCGGCTGCGGCTGATCCTCGAACGCTTCGCCGCCGATCCGGGTCAGCTCGTCGACGCCCTCGACCCGCTGTCCGCCGCGGAGCGCCACACCCTGCTCGTGGCATGGAACGACACGACCCGCGCCGTGCCGTCGGGCAGCGTCGCCGAACTCTTCCGGGCCCAGGCCGCCCGTACCCCGGACGCCCCGGCCGTCGTCTTCGGCGCCGAACGCCTCGACTACCGGCAGCTCGACGAGCGGTCCGACCGGCTGGCCGGCCGGCTCGCCGCGCTCGGAGTGGGCACCGAGACGCCCGTCGCCGTGTTGATGGAAGGTTCCGCCGACCTCCCGGTCGCACTGCTGGCCGTCCTCAAGGCGGGCGGTGCGTACGTGCCGCTGCGCGACACCGACCCGGTGACGCGGCTGCGGCACGTCATGGACGACACGGGCGCCCCCGTCGTCGTCACCGACCGCGCGCTGGCCGCACGTGCCGCGGAACTCGGCGTCCACGTCCTGCCCGCGCACGAGGACGCGCCGGCCGGGGCGCCGGAGGTGACCGTCCTCCCCGACCAGCTCGCCTACATCATGTACACGTCCGGATCCACCGGCCTGCCGAAGGGCGTGGAGATCACCCATCGGGACGTGGTCGAACTCGCCTTCGACCGACGCTGGGAGGGCGAGGCCCACCGACGGGTGCTCATGCACTCCCCGACGGCCTTCGACGCCTCGACCTACGAGGTATGGGTCCCGCTGCTCACCGGCGGCTGCGTGGTCGTCGCCCCGCCGCGGGAACTCGACGTCGCCGGCCTGGAACGGGTCCTCACCGAACACCGGGTGACCGGACTCTGGCTCACCGCCGGACTGTTCCGGCTCGTCGCCGAAGAGGCACCCGGCTCCCTGGCAGGCGTCCGCGAGGTGTGGACGGGCGGCGACGTCGTACCGGCCGCGGCGGTCCGCCGGGTCCGCGAGGCCTGCCCCGACACCGTCGTCGCCGACGGCTACGGCCCCACCGAGACGACCACCTTCGCCCTCGGCCACGTCATCGCCACGGACCAGCCCGTACCGGCCCACGTCCCCGTCGGACGGCCGCTCGACAACATGCGGGTCTACGTCCTGGACGCGGCGCTGCGCCCCGTCCCGGTATCGGTCGCCGGCGAGCTGTACATCGGGGGCGCCGGCCTCGCCCGCGGCTACACCGGTCGGCGGGCCCTCACCGCCGAACGGTTCGTGGCCGACCCGTTCGGCCCCGCCGGCGCCCGGATGTACCGCACCGGCGACCTGGCCCGGTGGAGCGGCGACGGCGTCGTGGAGTTCGTCGGCCGCGCCGACGAGCAGGTCAAGCTGCGCGGCTTCCGCATCGAACCCGGCGAGATCGAGGACCGGCTGTCCCGCCACCCGGACGTCTCCCAGGCAGCGGTGATCATCCGCGAGGACCGGCCCGGCGACAAGCGCCTCGTCGGATACGTGGTCGGCGCCGCGGGCGCCGTGGACACCGGTGCGCTGAAGGAGTACCTGAGCGGCGAACTGCCGGACTACATGGTGCCCTCGGCGCTGCTGGCCGTCGCCTCCTTGCCGCTCACCGCGAACGGGAAGATCGACCGCAAGGCCCTGCCCGCCCCCGAGTACGCGAGCACCGCGGGACGGCGGGCCCCGCGCGACGAACGGGAGACGGTGCTGTGCGCCCTGTACGCCGATGTCCTCGGCGTACCGGACGTGGGCATCGACGACAGCTTCTTCGACCTGGGCGGCCACTCGCTGCTCGCGACCCGGCTCGTCAACCGGATCCGTACCGCCTTCGGCGCCGAAGTGCCCGTGCGCGCGGTGTTCGAGGCGCCCTCGGTGGCGGCACTCGCCGCCCGACTGACCGACGCCGCCGCGGCGCGCGGGCGCCTCGCCCCCGTGGAACGGCCGGAGGTGATCCCGCTGTCCCACGCCCAGCGCAGGCTGTGGTTCATCGACTCCGTCTCGGACACCACCGGCTCGTACAACATCCAGCTCGCCGTACGGCTGCTCGGCGAACTGGACGAGCCCGCGTTGCGGGAGGCGCTCGCCGACGTCGTGGACCGCCACGAGAGCCTGCGCACCGTCTTCCCCGCCGAGGCGGGCGTACCGCGCCAGCGGATCCTCCCCGCCGGAGGCCACGCGTTCACCCTCGACACCCTCCGGGTGACGGGGACCGAACTGAACGAGGAAATCCGCACGTTCGCGGTGTCGGACTTCGACCTGAGCCAGGACCTCCCGCTGCGCGCCCGCCTGCTGCGGTCGGCCCCCCGCGAGCACGTACTGGTGCTCGTCCTGCACCACATCGCCGGCGACGGTTCCTCGCTGGCCCCCCTGGCCCGCGACCTCGGGACCGCCTACGCGGCCCGCGTCGACGGCCGCGCACCCGAGTTCGTGCCGCTGCCCGTCCAGTACGCCGACTACGCCCTGTGGCAGCGGCGCGTCCTCGGCGACGAGAACGACCCCGACAGCGCCTTCGGACGACAGCTCGACCACTGGCGCACCGCCCTCGCCGGGCTGCCGGAGGAACTGGAGCTCCCCTTCGACCGGCCGCGCGCCGCCGAAGCGGGCAATGCCGGCGGGCACGTGCCGCTGCAGATCCCGGCGGAGCTCTCGCGAGAGGTGCACCGGCTGGCCGCCGAGAGCGGCGCCAGCCTGTTCATGGTGCTGCACGCCGCCGTCGCGGCCCTGCTGCACCGCCTCGGGGCCGGTACGGACATCCCGCTCGGCACCGTCGTCGCCGGCCGAGGCGACGAAGCCCTCGAAGAACTCGTCGGCTTCTTCGTCAACACCCTCGTCCTGCGCACCGACCTCTCGGGCGACCCGGGCTTCCTGGAGTTGGTGGAGCGCGTCAAGGCGACGGACCTGGCGGCCTTCTCCCATCAGGACGTGCCCTTCGAACGGCTGGTGGAGGAGCTCAATCCGGTCCGCACGCTGTCCCGCAACCCCCTGTTCCAGGTCGCGATCAGCCTGGAGAACAACGAGGAGGCCGACCTGGTGCTGCCCGGCCTGACCCTGGCACCGCGGCCGACCGACGCGGAGGTCGCCAAGTTCGACCTCTCGTTCCACTTCGGTGAGGAGCGGCTGCCCGACGGGACGACCGTCCTGGGCGGCCGCCTGGAGTACGGCACCGCTCTCTTCGACCGCTCCACGGCCGAGGCCCTCGCCGACCGCCTGGTGCGGCTGCTGGAAGGAGCCGTCACCGACCCGGCCGCGCCCGTCGGCGCGCTCGACCTGCTCTCCGCGCGGGAGGAGTCCCTCCTGCGCGAGGTCAACGACACCGCCCGGGACTTCCCGCAGGACACCGTCCCCGCCCTGTTCCAGGCGCGCGCCACCGCCACCCCGCGGGCCCTCGCCCTCGTCGGCGGCGGAGAACGCCTCGACTACGCGGAACTCGATGCCCGCGCCAACGCCCTGGCCCGCCGGCTGATCGACGCGGGTGTCACCCCGGGCGACCGGGTCGCGATCCTCCAGGAACGCTCCGTGGCCCTCGTGGTGTCCACCCTCGCGGTACTGAAGGCGGGGGCGGCGTACGTACCGCTCGACGCCCGGCATCCGGTGCCGCGCCTGGAGGGCATCGTCGAGGAGACCCGGTGCGGGGTGCTCCTCGTCGACCGGGCGATGGCCGGAGTGGAGTTTCGCCACGACGCCGAGGTGCTGACCGTCGACCCCCTCGACGGATCCGGCCCGGCGGACGGGTACGACACCACCGCGCCCGAGGTGGCGCAGCACCCCGACCGGTTGGCCTACATCATGTACACCTCCGGGTCCACGGGTAAGCCGAAGGGCATCGGCATCACCCACCGCAACGTCGTCGCCCTCGCGGCCGACGCCCGGTGGACCACCGGACACGAGCGGGTCCTGCTGCACTCGCCGCACGCCTTCGACGCCTCGACGTACGAGATGTGGGCACCCCTGCTGGGCGGCGGCCGGATCGTGGTGGCACCCCCCGGTCAGCTCGACGCGGACGGGCTCCGCACGCTGGTCGCGGAGGAGGGCCTCACGGCCATGTTCATGACCACGGCGCTGTTCAACCTGGTGGCCGAGGAGGACCCGTCCGTGTTCGGCGGGCTCACCGAGGTCTGGACCGGCGGCGAACAGGTCTCCCCGGCCGCCTTCCAACGGGTGCTCGACGCCTGCCCGGACACCGGGGTGGTGCACGTCTACGGACCCACCGAGACCACCGTGTACGCCACCTGCCACCCCCTGCGAGCCCCGTACCGGACCGGCCGGAACGTGCCGATCGGCCGTCCGATGGACAACCAGCGCGCCTACGTGCTGGACGACCGTCTGCGTCCCGTGCCGGCCGGTGTGGCCGGCGAGCTGTACCTGGCGGGCGCCGGCACGGCGCGCGGCTACTTCGGACTGCCCGGCATGACCGCGGAACGATTCGTGGCCGACCCGTTCGGGACGGCGGGGGAGCGCATGTACCGCACCGGCGACGTGGTGCGCCGGAACGAGGCGGCCGAGATCGAGTTCGTCGGCCGGGCCGACCACCAGGTCAAGATCCGCGGCCTGCGCATCGAACTCGGCGAGATCGAGGCGGCCCTGGAGGACCGACCGGAGGTCTCCCGGGTCCTGGTGACCGTGTGGGAGGACCAGCCCGGCAACAAGAAGCTGGTCGCGTACGTCGTCCCGACCGCAGGCGCCCCGACCGCCGGACTGCGCGACGCGGTCGCGCAACGGCTGCCGGACTACATGGTCCCGTCGGCGTTCGTGGTCCTTGAGGACCTCCCCCTGAACGCCAACGGGAAGATCGACCGCAAGGCCCTGCCCGCCCCGGACTTCGGCCCCGCGGCCGGCGGCCGGGGACCGCGCAACCCGCGCGAGGAGCTGCTCTGCCGGCTCTGGGCCGAACTGCTCAAGCTCGACCGGATCGGCATCGACGACAACTTCTTCGAACTCGGCGGCGACAGCATCGTCTCCATCCAGCTGACCAGCCGGATCCGCTCGGTGTTCGGCGTCGAACTGTCCAACCGGGCGGTCTTCCAGGCCCCCACCGTGGCCGCCCTCATGGACCTGATGGGGTCCGGCGGACAGCAGGAGGACTCCTTCGACGTGGTGCTGCCGCTGCGTACCGGAGGGGAGGAGCCCCCGCTGTTCTGCCTGCACCCGGTGGGTGGCGTCAGCTGGATGTACTCGGGTCTGATGCGGTACGTCGACGGGAACCGTCCGATCTACGGGATCCAGGCCCGTGGCCTGACAGCCACCGAGGAACTGCCCACGTCCATACCGCAGATGGCCGAGCACTACGTGGAACGGATCCTGGAGGTCCAACCCTCCGGCCCCTACCACCTGGTGGGCTGGTCGATGGGCGCGCTGCTGGCCCACGAGGTGGCCGTCCAGCTCCAGCGGCAGGGCCGGACGGTCGCCCTGCTGGCCAACCTCGACCAGGTCCCGGTCAAGTCCGAGGACCTCGGTGGTGAGTACGTGGCCGCCGACGAACAGAAGGTCCTCCTGGCCCTGCTGGACTTCGTCGGACGCGATCCGGGGATGTTCGGTGACGAACAGCTGCGGTACGACGAGGTCATGGCCGTCCTGCGCGAGGAGGGAAGCGCGCTCGCGACCTTCGACGACGAGCACATCCTGCGGATCGGAGCGGTCAACAACAACAACTGGGGACTGACGGTCGACTACGTGCCCGACGTCTTCGAAGGCGACGTGCTGCTCTTCGTCGCCACCCGGGACGACGACCACCCCGACGACAAGGCCGAGCACTCGGTGGCCGGCCTCCGCCCGTACGTGAGCGGCGGCATCGAAGTCGTCGAGGTCGACTGCGAACACCGGCAGTTGCTCCAGACCGGACCGGTCGCCGAGATCGGCCGCGCCCTCCAGGACAGGCTCCGCGCCGCGCGGGACTGACCGCGGGGCATCACCGGACGACGGGGTCCCGGCGCCCTCCGCCTCGGCGCGGACGGGCGTCGGGCCCTCCTGCTGCCGCCTTCCACGGGCGGCCCCGGGTCTGCCGTTCGGCAGATGTGCGCCGGCCCCCCCGCAAGGAATGCTGGATTTCAGAACACCAAGGAGGCAGCACCATGACACAGGTGACCGAAAGCCCGGTCCTACCCCGACAGGCTCGTACCCCGGGCGTCGTGCGCCGTCGGTTGGCCGGCTGGCCGCGCTGGATCGGGTACGTGGCCTTCCTGGTGCTGCT
>NZ_JANFAK020000207.1 GCF_024721315.2 Streptomyces sp. Isolate_45 | reverse complement strand
ACGACGCTCTTCCGATCTCATCGCGGCGGGGCTGCGCCCGGGGGCGTAGGCCCCGCGGGCGGGCGCCGTTCAGGCGGCCAGGCCGCGCTCCGCCGTCGCGTACGTGACGCCGTGGTCCGCGAGGACCTCGGCGACCGTGCCGGGCCGCGAGAGCAGGGCCAGCAGCAGGTGCAGGGTGCCGATGTGACGGTCCTTGCGACCCAGGGAGATCCGCAGGGACTGCTCCAGCACCTTCTTCGCGCCCTCGGCGAAGGGGACGTGGCGCTGTTCGGGCGCGGGGCGCCCGAGGGCCGTCCGGAGGGAGCCCGCGAGGGTCCTGCGGCGCGGGGCAGGGGTCGACAGGACGCCCGGGCCGTGGGTCTCCTCGAACCGGGACACGATCGCGCCGAGGTCGATGCCGAGCCCGGCCAGTGCCTCCTCGTCGGCCCGGGACATCCCCCCGCGTCGCCGGACCGCGGCGAGGGCGGCCGTCACCGACTCCCGGTCCACGCCCAGCGGGTCCAGGGCGCCCAGGGTCAAGAGGGAGAGCAGCAGGTGCTCCTCCGTCACGGTGGCGGCGCCGGCCTGCCGGGCCTCGGTCACCGCCCCCGACACGGCGTCGCGGGCGTCCCGGGTGAAGCGTTCGAACATCAGAGCCTCCCGTGTTTCTTGTGCACGGCCTGCCGGCTGACGCCCAGCTCGGCCGCGATCTCCTGCCAGGACCAGCCCTGCGCGCGGGCGCTGCGTACCTGTACGGTCTCCAGCTGCTCCAGCAGCCGCCGGAGCGCGGCCACGGCACGCAGGCCCACGCGGGGGTCCCGGTCTCCTGCTCGTTCGGCGAGATCGGTGGCTTCCGTCATGCATGTCAATGTAGGTTGACAAGGGAGGGGTGTCAACCTTCATTGACGGACGGCTGGGCGGCGCGGGGCGTCAGACCGTGAGCACGACCTTGCCGAACAGGTCGCCCGACTCCAGCTTCTCGAAGCCCTCGCGCGCCCGGTCCAGGGGCAGCACCTCGTCGATGACGGGCCGCACGCCGGTGGCGGCGCAGAAGGACAGCAGGTCCTCCAACTCGTCCTTGGTGCCCATGGTCGAGCCGACGACCTTCAGCTCCAGGAAGAAGATGCGCGTCAGCTCGGCGTGCGCCGGCCGGTCGCCGCTGGTGGCGCCGGAGATCACCAGGGTTCCGCCCGGCCGCAGCGACTTGATCGAATGGGACCAGGTGGCGGCGCCCACGGTCTCGATGACGGCGTCCACCCGGTGCGGGAGCCGCGCGCCGGGCTCGAACGCCTCCGCGGCGCCCAGTTCCACGGCCCGCTCGCGCTTGGCGGCGTCCCGGCTGGTCGCGAAGACCCGCAGCCCCGCCGCGCGGCCCAGGACGATCGCGGCGGTGGCGACCCCGCCGCCGGCGCCCTGCACGAGGACGGAGTCGCCGGGGCGCACCCCGGCGTTGGTGAAGAGCATCCGGTAGGCCGTCAGCCAGGCCGTGGGCAGGCAGGCGGCCTCCGCGAAGGACAGCTCGGCGGGCTTGCGCAGGACGTTCCAGGCGGGGACGGTCACCTGCTCGGCGAAGGTGCCCTGGTAGCGCTCGGTCAGGATCGACCGCGGCTCGTCCGGGCCGACGCCGTGGCCGCTCTGGCCGATCACGGAGTGCAGGACGACCTCGTTGCCGTCCTGGTCGGTCCCGGCGGCGTCGCAGCCGAGGATCATCGGGAGTTTGTCCCCGGAGAGGCCGACCCCGCGCAGCGACCACAGGTCGTGGTGGTTGAGGGAGGCGGCGCGGACGTCGACGGTGACCCAGCCCGGACGGGCCTCCGGCGCCGGGCGTTCGCCCAGTACGAGGCCGCTCAGCGGCTGGTCACGGTCGATTCGGGCGGCGTAGGCAGCGAACATGCCGCGACGCTACCGCTCGGTAGGGTCGGGATTCCAGAGTTACCGCGGCCGGGTCGTGAGGCCTTCGTCGCACCGCCCCGGCACCGGCGCGCGGAGTCGGGCGCGGCCGGGCGGCAAAAGGGGTGAGGCCCGGCCGGAACGTTCCGGCCGGGCCTCACCCGTAGAGCTGCGTTCCGCGTGGATCAGACCAGGCGGGCCACTCCGTCGGCCTTCGCCGCGGCGGCGACCGCGGCCGAGACGGCCTCGGCGACGCGCGCGTCGAACGGCGAGGGGATCACGTAGTCGGCGGCGAGCTCGTCACCCACGACGCCGGCGATGGCGTCGGCGGCGGCGATCTTCATGCCTTCGGTGATCCGGGTGGCGCGGACCTTGAGGGCCCCGGCGAAGATGCCCGGGAAGGCCAGCACGTTGTTGATCTGGTTCGGGAAGTCCGAACGGCCCGTCGCCACGACCGCCGCGTACTTGTGCGCGACGTCCGGGTGGACCTCCGGGTTCGGGTTGGCCATGGCGAAGACGAACGCGTCCTTCGCCATCGAGGCCACCGCCTCCTCGGGCACCGTGCCGCCGGAGACGCCGATGAAGACGTCCGCGCCGGCCAGCGCCTGCTCCAGCGTCCCGGTCTGCCCCGTCTTGTTCGTCAGGCCCGCGATCTCGGCCTTGACGTCCGTCAGGTCAGAACGGTCCGCCGAGACGACGCCCTTGCGGTCGGTGACGCAGACGTCGCCGATGCCCGCGTCCACCAGGATCTTGGCGATGGCGATGCCCGCCGCGCCGGCGCCCGAGATGACGGCCCGCAGGTCGCCGAGGGTGCGCCCGGTGAGCTTGGCGGCGTTGCGCATGGCGGCCAGCGTCACGATGGCCGTGCCGTGCTGGTCGTCGTGGAAGATCGGGATGTCCAGCGCCTCCTGGAGGCGCCGCTCGATCTCGAAGCAGCGGGGGGCGGAGATGTCCTCCAGGTTGACCCCGCCGAAGGACGGGGCGAGACGGATGACCGTCTCGATGATCTCGTCCGTGTCCTTGGTGGCGAGTGCGATCGGAACCGCGTCCACGCCGCCGAACTGCTTGAAGAGAATGGCCTTGCCCTCCATCACGGGGAGGGAGGCTTCCGGGCCGATGTCACCGAGTCCGAGCACCGCCGTGCCGTCGGTGACGACGGCGACCACGTTGGACTTCCAGGTGTACTCGTTGACCAGGTCCGGCTGCTCGGCGATGGCGCTGCACACCTTCGCCACGCCGGGGGTGTACGCGAGGGACAGGTCGTCCTTGTTGAGGACGGGCACCGTGGCCTGGATGGCCATCTTGCCGCCCCGGTGCAGTGCGAACACCGCGTCGGGGTTGTTGTCCGTCGCGCTGTCACTGCGAGGGTTGACGATCTCCGCTGCCACTTTGTGTGACCCCTTAAGTCCTTTGAATCGTTGAGGGTGGCCACTCCTGGTTAAGGGGTGGGCGGGCACCGCGTCCGTACTCCACGTCGACGGTTGGACCGTCCGCGCGGAGGGGAGGTTCGTACGCGCGGGCGCGCCGCACGCGCGCCCTGAGCCCCGGATGAGGGGTGTAAGGATCTGTTCTACCCGAAGAACGCTCGGCCGGACGAGTCGATTCCCGCACGATCGTAGGCTCCTTGTCCGGGTTTTGGCTAAAAGTCCAAACCTCGATGTCCAGCAAGCGAGACGCGCCGCAAAAACTGAGGCGAAAGCGGCTGGTCACAGGCTTTTGTGCGGCGCTGACGGCCGTTCCCCGCAGTCCTGTTGGGTGATCGGGTGCGCCCGTTATCTGATTTTGACCTTATGGGCAGCCTGAATGCGTCAGTCCGAATGGCAAGATGCCGTAATCACACAAGGTCGCGACACTCGATGGTGCGTGCCCCGACCGTTCTCGGATGCTTTTCCACCTGCCGGAGGAACCAGCTCATGACCGCAAGCACCACCCGTCGTACGACCGCCGCCCGGTCCCGGATCGCCGCGGTCGGCGCGATCGCGGTCACCGGTGCCCTGATCCTCACGGGCTGTGGCGACCAGACCGACTCTGGCTCCTCGACCCCCTCGGGCAAGACCGAGAACAGCGCCCCGCTGTTCTCGAAGCTGCCGAAGAAGATCCAGGACGCCGGTGTCGTCAAGGTCGGTTCCGACACCGCCTACGCCCCGATGGAGTTCGTCGACGGCGGCAAGATCGTCGGTGTCGACCCCGACATCGCCGAGGCGCTCGGCAAGCAGCTCGGTGTGAAGTTCCAGTTCACCTCCGGCACCTTCGACGGCCTGATCACCTCGCTGGAGACGGGCCGCCAGGACGTCGCCATGTCGTCGATCACCGACAACAAGAAGCGCCAGGAGGGCCTGGACGACAAGGGCGCCAAGATCGGCAAGGGCGTCGACTTCGTCGACTACTTCTCCTCCGGCGTCTCGCTCCTGGTCAAGAAGGGCAACCCGGACAACATCAAGTCGCTCGACGACCTCTGCGGCAAGACGGTCGCCGTCCAGCGCGGCACCACGTACGAGGACACCTTCAAGGCGCAGGCCGAGAAGTGCGGCGACAAGAAGCTCACCATCGAGGCCTTCGACACCGACGCCGAGGCGCAGACCCGCGTCAAGGCCGGCGGCGCCGTGGCCGACCTGAACGACTTCCCGGTCACCGCGTACACCGCGAAGACCTCGGGCGGTGGCAACGACTTCGAGGTCGCCGGCCAGCAGGCCGACGTCGGCCTCTTCGGCATCGCGGTCTCCAAGGAGAACACGCAGCTCCGCGACGCCATCAAGGAAGCGCTCGACGCCATCATCAAGGACGGCTCCTACGCCAAGGTCCTGGAGAAGTGGAACGTGAAGGACAGCGCCGTGCCGTCCGCCACGATCAACGCAGGCAAGTGACCCCCGAGCGAGCGCACCACTGAAGGGCAGTCATTGTGACTGACAAGATCGACAAGGGTCCGGCAGCGAACCCGCCGGCCGGGCCCGGCGCCTCGGGCACCACCTACGAGGCCATCAAGGCCATCCCCGTCCGCCACTACGGTCGCTGGATCAGCGCCGTGGTCGTGGCGGTCCTGCTCGCCTGGCTCGTCTACGCCTTCTCCCAGGGCAAGATCATCTGGGCGACGGTCGGCGACAAGCTGTTCGACCCGGCGGTCCTCGCAGGCCTCGGCAACACCATCATCATCAGCATCTCCGCCATGGCGCTGGGCCTCGTGCTCGGCATCCTGTTCGCGGTGATGCGGCTCTCGAACAACCCGGTCACGAGCTTCGTGTCCTGGCTCTACATCTGGTTCTTCCGCGGCACCCCGGTCTACGTACAGCTCCTCGTGTGGTTCAGCCTCCCGCTGATCTTCCAGTACATCAACCTCGGTCCGATCTACAAGAACGAGACCGTCGACGTCATGACGCCGTTCATGGTCGCCCTGCTGGGCCTCGGCCTGAACGAGGGCGCCTACATGGCGGAGATCGTCCGTGCGGGCATCCAGTCCGTCGACGAGGGCCAGAGCGAGGCCTCGCACGCACTCGGCATGACCCGGACGCAGACCATGCGCCGAGTCGTCCTGCCCCAGGCGATGCGCGTGATCATCCCGCCGACCGGCAACGAGTTCATCAACATGTTGAAGACCTCGTCCCTGGTCTCGGCGGTGCAGTACACCGAACTCCTGCGGGCCAGCTCCAACATCGGCAGCACGGCCGGCGCGGTCATCGAGATGTACTTCGTCGCCTCCATCTGGTACCTCGCCCTCACCAGCGTCTTCAGCGTCGGGCAGTACTACCTGGAGCGGCGCTACGCCCGCGGTTCGCTGCGCAGCCTGCCGCCCACGCCGTTCGAGCGGCTGAAGGCCAACCTGAACATGTTCCGCCGTACGGAGGTGGCGAAGTGACCGCCCAGCCGATGGTCAAGGCAGAAGGCGTCCACAAGTCGTACGGCGCCGCCCACATCCTCCGCGGCATCGACCTGGAGGTCGCGCCCCGGGAGGTCTTCTGCCTGGTCGGTCCGTCCGGCTCCGGCAAGTCGACGTTCCTGCGGTGCATCAACCACCTGGAGCGCGTCAACGCCGGCCGGCTCTCGGTCGACGGGCAGCTGGTGGGGTACAAGCAGAAGGGCGACAAGCTCTACGAGCTGAAGGACAGCGAGGTCGCGGCCCAGCGCCGGGACATCGGCATGGTCTTCCAGCGCTTCAACCTCTTCCCGCACATGACGGCCATCGAGAACGTCATGGAAGCCCCGGTCATGGTCAAGGGCGAGTCCAAGGCGGTGGCCCGTGCGCGCGCGGTCAAGCTCCTGGACCGCGTCGGCCTCGGCGACAAGGGCGGGAACTACCCGACCCAGCTGTCCGGCGGCCAGCAGCAGCGCGTGGCGATCGCCCGCGCGCTGGCCATGGAGCCGAAGCTGATGCTCTTCGACGAGCCCACCTCGGCGCTCGACCCGGAGCTGGTCGGTGACGTCCTCGACGTCATGCGGGACCTGGCCGAATCGGGCATGACCATGATCGTGGTGACCCACGAGATGGGCTTCGCCCGCGAGGTCGGCGACAACCTCGTGTTCATGGACGGCGGTGTGGTGGTCGAGTCCGGCAACCCGCGCGACGTCCTGGGCAACCCGCAGCACGACCGGACGAAGGCGTTCCTGTCCAAGGTGCTGTAAGGGGTACGAGCGGTACGCGCACGACGCCGCAGGGGCGGTACGGGATCCCGTACCGCCCCTGCGGCGTTTCCGCGCCGATTTCCCGCCCCGGCGCCGATTTCCTACTTCAGTCCTAGGACCAGCGCGTCCGAGGGGGAGCGCCAGACGGTACGGGCCTCGTCGAAGCCCGCCGCGCGCAGCGTGCGGGCGTGCCAGGCCTCGTCGGGGGTGTCGCCGTCGGCGTGTTCCCCGTAGATCGCGAACCGGGCCGCCGTCGGCGCGGCCAGTACGGGGTCGGCCGCCGCCAGGTCCCACCACTGGCGCCAGTCGAGGACCCCGTCCGCCTTCTCCCGGTCCATGCCGGCGTGCCGGTGGGCGCGTTCGGCGGCGCCGATCCGCGGGGCCGAGGGGTCGGGCATGCGGTCGGCGTTCATGAACACCCCGCCCGGCCGGACCAGGGGCGCGAGCTGCCCGTACAGCACCGCCAGGTCGGGACCGTGCAGCCAGTGCAGCGCGGTCGCGGTCAGGACCGCGTCGTAGGAGTCGTACGGGAGGGCCGCGCGCCAGTCGGGGTCCTTGAGGTCGGCGGTCACGAAGGTGACCCGGTCGTCGCCCTCGAAGTGGCCCCGGGCGATCGTCAGCAGCGCGGGGTCGAGATCCAGCCCCGTACTCGTCGCCGACGGGAACCGCTTGAGCAGCCGGTCCGTGATACTTCCCGTACCGCACGCCAGATCCAGCACCCGGGGGGAGGGGCCCACCAGTGCCTCGACCATGTCCAGCATCACCCGGAACCGCTCCTCGCGGTCGGGCAGGTACCACTCCTGCTGCCGGTCCCAGCTGTCCTGCCAGGCCTGCCAGTCCGTACCGACCGCGCCGGTCACCGCGTCCGTCACCCTGAAGCCCTCCATACGTAATACCCTCGAAGACATATCAGCCGTTACCGTCGGCTCACGCTCACCCTAAACCGCAGCCGTAAGGACTACAAGTGGAACTGGCCCATTACTCGGACTATGCCGTGCGCCTGGTCAACACCGAGGAGCCGGCCCGCAACAAGGACTCGCTCACCTCGGTGGACGACGTCCGCGCCCTCTTCGGGGCCAGCGTGCAGATGGCGCGCCGGGTCACCGACACCGACGTCACCCGGTTCCGCAACGTCCGCGGCCGACTGCGCTCCGTCTTCGAGGCCGCCGACGGCGGGGACCACGTCCTCGCCGTGGACCTCCTCAACTCCCTGCTCATGGAGTTCCCCGTCAGCCCGCAGGTCTCCGGCCATGAACTCGTCGGCCCCGACGGCCGCCCCGACTGGCACATCCACCTCGCCGACCACCCGTCCAACGCCTCGGCCGGCTACGCCGCCATCGCCTCCATGGGCCTGGCCTTCCACCTCACCGAGCACGGACCCGACCGCCTCGGCCTGTGCCAGGCCCCGCCCTGCCGCAACGCCTACCTCGACACCTCCACCAACCGCTCCCGGCGCTACTGCTCCGACCGCTGCGCCACCCGCGCCAACGTCGCCGCCTACCGCGCCCGCAAGCGGCTGGAGGCCGAGGAATCCGCCCGCAACACCCGCAGCGCCGACGCCGCCCAGGACAGCCGGGCCCTCAGCGAACGCTGACCCGCCGGGCGGGGCCGCAACCGCAGCACGGCCGTCGCCACCACCAGGTCCTCGGGCACGGCCCCGTAGTCGGTGCTGTCCCCGGACTCGTTGAACGGGTTGTCGCCGAGCATCCACCAGCCGCCGGGGCGGCGCTCGGCCGCACGCTTGACCACCAACAGGTCCTGCTGCAGCGGATGCCGGAACACGACCACGTCACCCGGCCGGACCAGCGCCCCGTTGCGGACCACGAGCAGGTCCCCGTGCACGAGGGTCGGCACCATCGACGGGCCCGTCACCTCCACCACCTCGAAACGCGCCCGCGAGCGCCTGTTCTCCACCATCCGAGCCCTCCTCTTCCCTGCCCGCATGGTGCCGCACGGCCCCGTACGTTCGCTCACCACTCCTCGTACGACCCTGGACTTTTGTCCTAAGCCCATGGGGGCGACGGCGAATTCCTCTTTCTCAGCGAGTAATCTCCCCTCTTGAGAAGACGATCACGAGGAGGACAAACTCCATGCTTTCCCGCCTCTTCGCCCCCAAGGCGAAGGTCTCCGCCCACTGTGACCTGCCCTGCGGCGTGTACGACCCGGCCCAGGCCCGTATCGAGGCCGAGTCCGTCAAGGCCGTCCAGGAGAAGTACCAGGCCAACGACGACGCGGACTTCCGTGCGCGCGCCATCACCATCAAGGAGCAGCGCGCCGAGCTCGCGAAGCACCACGTCTCGGTGCTGTGGAGCGACTACTTCAAGCCCCCGCACTTCGAGAAGTACCCGCAGCTCCACACCCTGGTCAACGACACCCTGAAGGCCCTCTCGGCCGCCAAGGCGTCCAACGACCCGGCGACCGGCGCCAAGGCGCTGGAGCTCATCGCCGAGATCGACCGCATCTTCTGGGAGACCAAGGCCGCCTGATCCCGGGCGCCCCGGTACCCCCGCGCTGCCACCGGTAGCGCGAACGACGACGGCCCGACCGCACCGCGCGGTCGGGCCGTCGTCGCGTTCCCCGAACGGCCCGCGCGCGAGCCGCACGCGGGAGCGCACGAGGTGCGAAGGGTCGCGCACGAGGTGCGCGCCCGTGTGCGCGGGATGCCGCCGCCGCGCGCGGTGTCGCCGGGTGCCTACTCGTCGTCCTCGTCGTCATCGTCGAGACGGGCCAGCCACGTGGCCAGGCGCTCCACCGGAACTTCGAAGTCCGGGTTGAGGTCGACGAACGTGCGGAGCTGCTCGGCGAGCCACTCGAAGGTGACCTCCTCCTCGCCGCGCCGCTTCTCCAGCTCCTCGATGCCGCGATCGGTGAAGTACAAGTCGGGCTCCGTGCCGTGTCGGGATGGGGTGTTTCCCGCCAGGATAATCCGCCTTACGGCGAGACCTCCCGCCGTCCCGCGCACCGGGGCTAGCCTGGACGTTCTCGGTGGGGTGAGCGGGGGGCGGGGGTCTGGGGATGCCGGATGGGCGCACGGCGGGGTCCGCGCGCGCCTTCGAGCTCCTGGAGCCCCTCGTCCGGGCGGCCACGGTACGCGTCCACGCGCCCCCGGGAGGGTATGAGAACCCGGGCAACGACGGGACCGGACCCACCTGGGGCAGCGGCTTCTTCATCGCCCCCGGCTGGGTCCTGACGTGCGCGCACGTGGTCGGCGAAGGGGGTGCTGCGGTGCGTCTGGCCGGGCGTGAGGTCGGCATCACCTTCTTCTCCGGGACGGCCGCCGGAGCCGCCGGGACCACGGGGACGGTCACCGGCCGGGTGGAATGCGTACTGCCGGAGCGGCTGGAGGAACACCGGCCCGGACGGCGGGCCCTGTGGGACCTGCCCGACCTGGCCCTCGTCCGGGTCCTCTCACCCGTCTCGCACGCCTGCGTGTGGCTGACCGACCGGGCCGGGCCCCGACTCGACGAGGCCGCCTACTTCGGCTGCACCGAGGAACTCGGCATCCGCGAGATCACCGGCCGCACCACCCGCCTGCGCGGCACCGCCGGGAACGGCGCCGCGATCCGCCTCGGCGACGACGACGAGATCGAGGCCGGCATGTCCGGCGGCCCCGTCGTCGACCTCACCCGCGGCGAGGTCGTCGGCGTCGTCAAGGCCCGGCGGTCCGCCGGCGGAGGCGGACTGGCCGTATCCGTCGACCGGTTACGGACCCTGCCGATGCCGGCGGACGGTCGGACCGGCCTGTACCGGCGCGTCATGCAGGCCCACGACCTGTACCACTACGACCGCCACCTCAGCGACCTCGACAGCCGCCGCACCTGGACCGACGTCCACGACGAACTCCCCGACGGCGAGGCGGACCGCCACGGCGGGCGCGGCCGGCTGACCCCGGGCGAACGCACCACCCTGTGCGGGCTCCTCGCCGAACTGCCGCCCCCCGGCTCCTCGGAGGCCGTCCGGGAACTCGCCGAACAGGCCCGCGGCGAGGAACCCGACACGGGACTGCCCGCCCCGCTCAGCTGGCGCGACGGACTCGGCCTGCTGCACGACCCGCCCGGCGCGGGCGGTGAGGCCGCGGCGATGCTCCGCTACGCGACGGACGTGAGCGTCGCCGACCACCGCGAGCCGCCCTCCCCGGGCGCCGACGAGGAACTCTGGGACTGGGTACGGATCACCGCCGAGCGGCTCTGGCGCCCGCTGCGCCGCGAGCTGGGCGAACGCCACGAGCGGGGCCTGGCCGCCCGCGAACGACGCCGCAGGGCCCGCGCCGGCCAGGCCGTCCACGGCCCCGCCCGCAGGCGCGGCGGGCTGCCCGAGGGACCCTCGGTGCTGCTGGAGGTGTGGGCCCACGGCTGGGAGGCCGTCTACGACTGGCGGGTCTCGGTGCTCGCGGGCCCGGCGCGGCCCGGCCGCGTCACCCCGGTGGCCGCCGGCGTACGGGCGACCCCGGCCGGACTCCCCGAGGCCCTGCGGGCCCCGCTCGCCGAAGGGTTCCGGCGCTGCGACACCCACGAGGCCCCCGCCCTGCTGGAAGTGGCGGTCGAGCCCGAACTGTTCGGACTGCCCGTCGACGAGTGGACGCTGTCGGGCGGGGTCCCGGTGGGCGTCCAACGGCCGGTGGTGCTCCGCCACCCGGCCGGGTGGGACGAAGACGCCGCGGCCGCCGCGCCCGACCGGCGCTGGACACGGGTCCAGGCCGGCCCCCTACTGGACCAGCGGGCGGACTGCGCGCGGGGGCGGCCCCGCAGCCCGTCCCCGGAGTGGCTGCGGGGGTTGGCGGACAACACCGTTCCGGTGCTCTGCCGGGAACCCGGCACCGAACCGACCCTGGGCGCGCTGCACCTCGTACGGGACGCGGGCTACGGCGTGACGGTGTGCCGGCGGCCCCCCGGCGACCCGGGGGCCTCCTGCGCGCCCTTCCACCGCGGACTGCGCGAGGAACTGGCCGACGCGGGCCGGGGCGCGGTGCTCCCGCTACGACTCCGGACGCTGCGGGCCCGGGCCCACGGGGCGGACCCGGATGCGTACTGGACCGCCGGCACGGCACTCGTCTGGCAGGACCCGGCCCGGGCCCTGCCCGAGGACGAGCCCTTGCAGGGCGACCTGTGAGCCGGGCGCGCCGCCGGGCGGGCGGGAGTGCGCGGGGCGGGAACTCGTGGGGCGGGAATTCGTGGGGGTCGGGACACCCGGGCCCCGGGGCGCACGGAACCCGGCGGGAGCCGGAACCCCGCGGCCGGCGCGGGTGCGCGGGCGGTCCGGCGTCGGTGGGGCATCGAGGGAGGGGACGGCCGTGAACGACGAATGGCTCATCTACCGGGGCGTGGGCGAACCCCACGACGGCATCGACGCGTTGCCCGACCCGCCGCCCTGGCGGGACTTCGACGGCGGCCCCGTCGCGGAACCCCGCGGCGCGGCGGCCGCCCCGGACGGGAACGTGGCCCGCAGGCTCGGCGCCCACCGACAGGCCGCCGAACTGCACCGGCCGGAACCGGAGGAACTGGAGGCCGTCAACGCGGCCCTCTACCTCCGCAGGCCGCTGCTCGTCACAGGCCACCCCGGAACCGGGAAGTCCACCCTCGCGCACGCCGTCGCGCACGAGCTGAAACTGGGCCGCGTGCTGCGCTGGCCGGTGGTGTCGCGGACCGTGCTCCAGGAGGGGCTCTACCGCTACGACGCCCTCGCCCGGCTCCAGGACGTCCAGATCGCCGCGGGCGCCGGACACGCCGGGGGCCCCGCGAGCGGGACCGGACCGGCCGACGGGATCGGGAAGTACATTCGGCTCGGCCCGCTCGGAACGGCCCTGCTGCCCACGGAGAAACCCCGCGTGCTGCTCATCGACGAGCTGGACAAGAGCGACATAGACCTGCCGAACGACCTGCTGAACGTGCTGGAGGAAGGGGAGTTCACCCTCCCCGAACTGGAACGCGTCGCCGACACCGAACCCGAGGTGCGGGTCCTCACCGACGACGGGGCACGGGTGACCGTACGCGACGGGCGCGTGCGCTGCCGGGCCTTTCCGTTCATCATCCTCACCAGCAACGGCGAACGGGACTTCCCCGCCGCGCTGCTGCGCCGCTGCATCCAGCTCAAGCTCGGCCAGCCCGGTGAGAAACGCCTCGCCACCATGGTCAGGGCGCACCTCGGGGAGGAGGCCGCGCAACTGGGCGCCGAACTGATCCGCGAGTTCCTCAGCCGCTCCCGCACCGAACTCGTCGCCGCCGACCAGCTCCTCAACGCCATCTACCTCACCCACTACGCGGCCCCGCCCACCAGGGAGGACCTCGCCGACCTGCTCATCCAGCGCCTCGACCGCCCGAGGTGAGCGCCCGTGCCCGCAGCCGTACCGCCACCGCCCTTCGACCCCGAGGTCCGCACCCTCGCCGTGCTGCTGCGGGCCGCCGGGCTCGATCCGTCCGCCGAGGAGCTCGCCGACGCCCTGTGGCTGGCCGCGCGCACCCGCCGCCCCGCGCGGTCCGGACCCGAAGCCGAGGCCCCGACCCCGCCGGCTCCGACGGGACCCACGCCCGGGCCGGGAGCCCCGGACGGGGCCGCGCCGCCGGCTCCGGAGCAGATCGGAGAGCGTCGTGTAGGGTAACAGTGTTGCAGCAAC
>NZ_JANFAK020000206.1 GCF_024721315.2 Streptomyces sp. Isolate_45 | reverse complement strand
CGATCCCGAGCGCGCGGCCGAGCGCCGCCGCGTCACCGCCGCCGCCCACGACGGCGAGTGGCGGCCCGCCGCCGCGTACGTCCGCGCCGCCGGCACGGACTGGGACGAACGCTGGACCCGGCTGGAACCGCTGATCCGGCTCGCCGGCGCCGACGACCGCTGGCTCACCGACTGGCGCACCGCCGAACCCGCCGACGGCGACGCCGGCACCGTCCACGCCCACCTGCTGGTCAGCCGGGCCTGGGCGGTGCGCGGCTCGGCCGTCGCCCGCGAGGTGCCGGACGCGGACATGCGCGCCTTCCACGCCCAACTGCCCGCCGCCATGGCCGCCGCGCAGCGCGCCGCCGACCTGGCCCCCGAGGACCCCGGCCCCTGGGTCGTCATGATCACGGCCGCGCGGGCGATGTCGTACACCCACAGCCAGTTCGCCGACCTGTGGCGCAACCTCGCGCGCCGCGCACCCCACCACACGGCCGCCCACTGGCAGGCCATGCAGTACTGGTGCGCCAAGTGGCACGGCTCCGACGAGCTGATGATCGAGTTCGCCGGGCGGGCCGCCGCCCAGGCCCCGGCCGGCAGCCTGCTGCCCGGGGTCTACCTCCACGCCCTGGACGAACTGCGCGGCTCCCGCGCCGCCCGTACCGCCCGCTCCGAGGCGCACCGGGCCCTGCTCGGCGCCGTCGCGGACCGGCTGGAGTCCGTCCGGACCGACCACGAGGGCCTGCCCCGCCTGCGCCACCTGCTCGCGCACCGCCTGGGCGAGGCCGGCCTGCACGCGGCGGCGCTCGACCAGTTCCGCGCCATCGGCCCGCACTGCGGCGCCGCGCCCTGGCACACCGACGGGGCCGGGCCCGTCGCGGCCTTCGACCTGGCCCGGGGCCTCGCCGCCCACGGCGCACGCCGCGGCTGACCCCCCGCGGCACCGCCCCGCGGAGCCCTCACCGGCACCCGCCACCACCCGCACCACTTCTCCATCCCCTGGGGGGACCTGTCCTTATGGGCGCTTCACTTCGCGCGCTGCGCGCGCTCGTCCTGCTCGCCGGCTTCTACCTGCTCGGCCTGATCCTGCTCGGCCTCCTCGCGCTGCTCGACTGGGCCGGAATGACCTGGCTGCACGGCCCCGTGGCCGCCAAGGTCGTCATCGTCTCGGTGGTCCTCGCGATCCCGATCGTGCGCGGCATGTTCATGCTGCGCACCCCCAAGTCGGAACCGCTGCCCGGCATCCCCGCCACCGAGGAGCGGGAACCCGCGCTCTGGCAGGCCGTCCGCGACATCGCCGCACAGGTCGGCACCCGCGCGCCCGACGAGATCCTGCTGATCGACGAGGTCAACGCCGCCGTCTCGGAGGAATCCCGGATGCTGGGCCTGCTGCCCGGCACCCGCCGCCTCCACGTCGGCCTGCCCCTGATGAGCGGCCTGGACGAAATGCAGCTGCGCGCCGTCCTCGCCCACGAGATGGGCCACTACGCCAACCTCGACACCCGCCTCACCCCGCTGATCGCCCGCGGCCGCGCCCAGCTGATCCGCACCATCGCGCACTTCAACGACCGCGCCGACACCAAGGTCGCCAAGGAGCGCGCCAAGCAGGAGAAGCGCGCCGAGAAGCGGACCGCCAAGGGCAAGAAGGCCAAGGAGGTCGACACCACCGGCGAGGGCATGACCTACCGCGCCATGGCCTGGATCTACACCGCGTACGCCAAGTTCTACATGCGGGCCACCCTCTCGGCGTCCCGCCGCCAGGAGCTCGCCGCGGACCTGGCCGCCGTCCGCGTCGCGGGCCGCGACGCCACCGCCTCCGCACTGCGCGAGCTGAACGCCCTGGACAACGCCCACGGCTTCTACATGGACTCCTACGCCACCCTCGGCGTCAACGCCGGGCTGCTGCCCCTGCCCGGGCAGGTCTTCGGCGGCTTCCGCCACCTCCTCGACGCCCGCTCCGAGCAGTTGGACGAGCTGCGCACCGAGCTGTCCACCGAGCCCACCTCGCCCTACGACTCGCACCCCGCGCTCGCCGAGCGCGTGGCCCGCATCGAGGCCCTGCCCGACGACGGCCGCGCCGACCGGACCGCCCGCCCGTCGCTGGAGCTGCTGTCCGACGCGGACGCGGCCATGGCCGCCCTGGAGCCCGTCGTCCTCAGCCCGGAGGCCCTCGCCCTCAAGCGGCTGGACTGGCCCGACCTCGTCCACGAGAGCATGACCCTGTACGTCGGCCGGGGGTCGCGGGAGATCCGCGAGGCCGTGGCCGCCGAGGGCGCGGGCGACGGCCTCGCCCCGCTGCTGGACGCCGTCGACGCCGACCCGCAGCTGCGGTGGCGGCTCGCCGGGCGCTTCCCGACCTCGGAGCAGGCGGCCGCCGCCACCGGTCGCGCGGCCCGCGAATTCGCCCGCCCGGCCTTTCGCCGGATCCTGAACCAGCTCGTCACCACCGAGCTGACCGCCCGCGGCACCGCCCGCTGGCAGCTGTCCTGGTCCGACTCGGCCGGCCTGGCCTACCCGGCCGGAGACTTCGAGGACCGTCTGGAGGCCGCCCTGGACGCGGCCGTCGCCGACCCGTGCGACACCGAACCGCTGCGGAAGCTGGTGCTCAACCCGTGATCATCCTCCTCCTCGTCCTCGGCACCCTGCTCCTCGCGGGCGCCCTCTACGTCGCCCGCGGCTTCCTCATCATCCGCAAGGCCCGCAAACTGACCGACCGGATCGAAGGCCTGGAGTCGGCCGGCGCGGAACTGCGCGCCCGTACCGAAACCCTCAAGGCCGACGGCAAGGCCGAGGAGGCGGCCGCGGTCGTCGCCCTGGGCTTCGTACCGGAGGAAGCGCTGGACACCGACCACCCCGCACCCGTCCCGGCCGAGCGGACGGCCGCCCTGGCCGCCGTCCGGTCCGGGGACTGGGAGGCGGGCGCCGCATACCTGGAAGCCGCCGGCGCCGACGGGGAGGAGCGCTGGCACCGCGTGCGCGCCCTCGCCGAGGCGGCCGTCGAGGACGACGCCTGGCTGGTCGCCTGGCGCGCCGCCCGGCCCGGTGACCCGGCCGCGGCCCTCGTCCTCGCCGACAACGCCGTCCTCGTCGCCTGGGAGGTCCGCGGCTCCGCGTGGGCCCGCCACACCTCGGAGGAACAGTTCGACCTCTTCCACAAGCTGCTGCGCGGCGCGCAGGCAGCCGTCCACGAGGCGCAGAAGGTGGCGGACCCGGCCGACCCGGTCCCGTACATGGTCGAGCAGGCCGTCGCCCTGGGTCTGATGTACCCGCACGAGCGGTACGAGCAGCTGTGGACCGAGATCGTCACGCGCGCCCCGAAGCTGCTGAGCGCCCACACCAACGCCATGCAGTACTGGGCCCGCAAGTGGCGCGGCTCGCACGAGGAGTCCCTGGCCTTCGCCCGGAAGGCGGTCGCCGGGGCTGCCCCCGGTGAACTGCTGACGCTGCTGCCGCTGCTCGCGTACGTGGAGCAGGAGAACTACGAGGACGACCTCGCCGCGGAGACCTTCTTCGCACAGGCGGACGTGCGGACCGCCGTCGACGAGGCCCTCGTGGACCTCGCGGCGGCCGATCCGGCCGACACCCGCGCGATCTGGCTCCGCCACGTGCTGGCGTACCTGCTGTTCTGGCAGGACCGGGACGCGGAGGCCGTCGAGCAGTTCCGGCACATCGACGGCCACATCGGCGCGCTGCCCTGGTACTACGCGGGCAATCCGAAGCAGCGCTACCTGTACGCCCGGAACTGGGCGGTCCGCGTGACCCTGCTGGAGGACGAGGACTGATCGCGCCGGGCACCGCGCCTCGCGGGTCGCACGTCGGGGGCGGGTCGGGGAATCCCGGCCCGCCCCCGGCCGTTGTCAGGACTACAAGGAGGGAATCCATGTTCTCGTACCGCCGCACGCCCGAGCTCCCCACCCGCGAGGAGGCCCTGAAGGGCCGCGCGCACCAGCTTTTCTCCCTGCCGGAGCGCCACACCGTCCTCGGCAACCCCCTGACCGGCCCGTACCCCGCCCACCTCGAAACGGCCGACTTCGGCCTCGGCTGTTTCTGGGGCGCGGAGCGCAAGTTCTGGCAGACCCCCGGGGTGTGGACCACCCTGGCCGGCTACCAGGGCGGATTCACCGAGAACCCTTCGTACGAGGAGGTCTGCTCCGGCCTGACCGGACACACCGAGGTCGTCCGCGTGGTCTTCGACCCCGCGCTCGTCTCCTACGAGACCCTCCTCAAGGTGTTCTGGGAGGCCCACGACCCCACCCAGGGCTTCCGCCAGGGCAACGACGTCGGCACCCAGTACCGCTCGTCGGTCTACACCCACTCCCCCGCCCAGCAGGCGACGGCCGAGGCCTCCCGCGCCGCCTACCAGCGCGTCCTCACCGCCTCCGGCCACGGCGAGATCACCACGGCCGTCCTCCCCGCCGCGGAGCGCCCCTTCTGGCCCGCGGAACCGGAGCACCAGCAGTACCTCGACAAGAACCCCGGCGGCTACTGCGGCACCGGCGGCACGGGCGTCTCCTGCCCGATCGGCGTCGCGGCGGCCCCGTCGCCGGATGCCTGACGGTCCCCGCACCGTCCTCCACCGGGTCCGGCAGGGCCCGTGGGGCGTCTGGATCGAGTTGACGGCCTCGGCGGCCGTCGGCGTCGCGCCGCCCGACCGGGGCGAGCGGGTCGCGGACGGGGTGTGGCTGGACACCGCCCCCGTCCGCACGCATCCGCCGTCGGACCGCCGGGGCAAGCGGCTCGACACCGCCGAGGCCGGATGGCTGCGCCACGGCGCGGCGGTGGCGGCGCCGGCCGTCGCCGCCCGGCACCCGGGCGCGCACGTCCTGCTCACGGTGGACCGCGTGCTGTTCCCGGAGACGGACTTCCAGCCGGAGGGCCTGGCCGCGGCGGTCCTGCGCTGGGCCGAGGAGGAGTTCGCCCTGGCACCCCATCCGGTCGACGTCACCTTCGCCCAGGACGCCGGTCGGTACGTCTACGCGTGGCCGCCGGCCCGACCCCACCCGGCCTCAAGCCCGGCCGGCCGGGCGCTCAGCGCACCGTGACGTGGGGGCGGGCCCACGAGGTGTGGTCGAAGGCGGAGTTGCCGTTGGCGTCCTCCACCACCAGGTGCAGCAGGCGCACGCCGGTGACGTCCAGGTCGATCGCGGTGGGCCCGCCCGCGCCCGTGAGGGTGGGCGTGGTCAGGAGGGTGCGGCCGTCGGCGCGGACCACGGCCCGGGTCGCCCCGGCCGCCGACTGCCGCGTCGAGAAGTCGTCGATGCCGACCAGGGCCGTGAAGCGGGCCGCGCGCCCGCCCAGGTGGTAGACGACCTCCGACGGGGCGTGCACGCCCAGGCCCTTGGCGTGCGTCACCCCGCCGAACGCGATCGGGGTGCCGTCGCCCGCCTCCTTGCGGCCGTTGGAGCGGTCCACCTCCACGGGCCCCCAACCGTTGGCCGCCGACACCCACGGCAGGTCGCTGAGGTACCCGTCCCGGGTCGGCGGGGCCGGCAGCGGGGCGAAGCGGACGGGCGCCGAGAAGCGGTACGCGGACGTGGTCGCGGACGCCGTCAGCAGGGCGGGGGCCGCCGCGGGCCCGGTCACCGCCCACACCGTGGTCAGGGTCTGCCCCGGGGCCAGGGAGGCGGCCGTCACCGGGCCGGAGGGGGTCGCCGTCCAGCCCGCCGGTACGGCCAGCGCGACCCGGGCGTCCGGCCAGGCCCGGGCGGTGCCGTTGGACAGCCGGGTCGTGACGGTCGCGCCGTCCGCGTCGGGGGACGCCGTCAGACCCCACGCCCGGCGCGGGTAGGTCGGCGCCCAGGAGCCGCGCAGCAGTGCCGTCAGGGAGGCGACCACCGACGGGTTCGCCGCCGCCACGTCGCGCTGCTCGCCGAGGTCGGCCGTCAGGTCGTACAGCTCGAACTGCCATTGCGCGTCGGGGGCGTTGCGGTCCCGTCCCGGGGCGAACCGGACGCCCTTCCACCGGTCCTTGCGGATGGCCTCGGCGACGCGCTTGGCCCGGCCGCCGTCCTGGGCGTCGGCCCGGGAGGTGACGCCCTGCTCGTCCCGGTACCAGTACAGGTGGGAGTGGATCGGGGCGAGGGCCGGGGCGCCGGCGAGGACGGGGGCGGCGGAGAGGCCGTCGATGTCGGAGGGGGCCGGGGCGCCCGCCAGGTCGGCGAGGGTGGGCAACAGGTCGTGGAGCGGGGTGGGGCGGGTACTCGTGGTACCCGCCGCGATCCGGCCGGGGCCCCAGGCGATCAGGGGAACCCGTACGCCGCCCTCGTAGAGGTTGCGCTTGTAGCCGCGCAGCGGGCCGTTGGCGTCGAAGAGGTCGGGGTCCACGCCGCCCTCCTCGTGGGGGCCGTTGTCGGAGGCGACGAGGACGACCGTGCGGTCCGCGATCCCGCGCGCCCGGAGCCGGTCGACGACCGCGCCGACCTGCGCGTCGAGCAGGCCGATCTGCGCGGCGTGCGCCTTGTTCGCCTTGGTCCAGGGCTTCGAGGCGTACGCGCCGAGGTCCGGGACCTCGCTGGGCGCGTGCGGCAGGTTCGGGGTGAGGAGGAGCAGGAAGGGGTCGGGTCCGGCCGCGTGCGCGTCGATGAAGTCGAGGGCCCGCGCCGCGATGGCCTCGGGGGCGAAGGTGCCCGCCGCGACCGGCTCCTTGGCGCCGTTGTGCCAGAGGTACGACGGGTAGTACTGGTGGGCGTGGCCGTGGTCGATGTAGCCGTAGAACTCCTCGAACCCGCGCGCCAGCGGGTGGCTCGGCTGGTCGGCGGCCTCCGGCCCGAAGCCCCACTTGCCGAACAGGCCCGTGCGGTAGCCGCGCGCCCTCAGCACCTCCGCGAAGGTGGTGTCCCCGGCGCCGAGGCCGGCCTGACCGCCGCTGCCCGGGTTGGCGCGGACGGGGGCGTGCCCGGTGTGCAGGCCGGTCAGCAGCGCGGCGCGGGACGGGGCGCAGACGGCGGCGGCCGCGTAGGCGTCGGTGAACCGCAGCCCTTCCGCCGCGAGTTGACCGATGCGCGGGGTGCTGATCAGCTTCTGGCCGTACGGGGAGAGGTCGCCGTAACCGAGGTCGTCGGCCAGCACCACCACGATGTGCGGCGCGCCCCCGGCCGCGGCCCCGTCGGCGGACGCCGTTGCCGCGGCGGGCAGTTGGGGCAACGCGGCGAGTCCGACGGCCGCCGCGGATCCGGCGATGAAGTGGCGGCGGCTGGGCATGGTGAACTCCTCGGCAGCGACGGGGCGGTGAGGAGATCATCGGCGGCCGGGCCGCGCGAAGGCCATGCACGGGGCGTGAAAAGCGTGTGACACGGGCGGGCGGGGCCGGGCCGTCGGGGGCCGCCGGCCCCGCCGCGGGCGTCGGATCAGATCGTCGCCGTGTCGATCACGAAGCGGTAGCGGACGTCGCTGGACAGGACCCGCTCGTAGGCCTCGTTGATCCGATCGGCGGAGATGACCTCGATCTCGGCGCCCAGCCCGTGCTCGGCGCAGAATTCGAGCATCTCCTGGGTCTCGGGAATGCCGCCGATCATCGACCCGGCGAGGGTCTTGCGGCCACCGATGACGGAGAACAGGTTCAGCTCGACCGGCTCCTCGGGCGCGCCCACGTTCACGAGCGCCCCGTCGACCTTCAGCAGGGCGAGGTAGCGGTCGAGGCCGAGCGGCGCGGAGACGGTGGAGACGATCAGGTCGAAGCTGCCGGCCAGCTCCTCGAAGGTGCTCGGGTCGCTCGTCGCGTAGTAGTGGGTGGCACCCAGCTTCAGGCCGTCCTCCTTCTTGCGCAGGCTCTGCGACAGGACGGTGACCTCCGCGCCGAGGGCGGCGGCGATCTTCACGCCCATGTGTCCGAGCCCGCCGAGGCCGACGATCGCGATCTTCTTGCCGGGGCCCGCCTGCCAGTGCCGGAGCGGGGAGTAGAGGGTGATGCCGGCGCACAGCAGCGGCGCGGCGACGTCGAGCTCGACGCCGTCGGGGATGCGGAGGGTGTAGTTCTCGTCGACGACGATGTGGGTGGAGTAGCCGCCGTAGGTGGGCTCGCCGTTCTTGTCGAGGGCGTTGTAGGTGCCGGTCATGCCCTTGATGCAGTACTGCTCCTGGCCGCGCAGGCAGTACTCGCACTCCCGGCAGGAGTCCACGAAGCAGCCCACGCCCACCCGGTCGCCGACGGCGAACTTCGTCACGCCCGCACCGACCTCGGTGACGATCCCGGCGATCTCGTGGCCGGGGACCATCGGGAAGATGCCCTCGCCCCAGCCGTCGTTGGCCTGGTGGATGTCGGAGTGGCAGATGCCGGCGTACTTGATGTCTATGAGGACGTCGTGCTCGCCGACCGGGCGGCGCGGGACGGTGACGCGCTCCAGCGGGGCCTTGGCGGCGGGGGCGGCGTAGGCGGGAACCTGGGTGACGGACATGGGGGTGATCTCCTCTGACGAGGACGCCGGGCTGTGACGTCGGGGGTGACGTCGGGGTCCGACGTCCGTACTGCGGTACTTCCACCCTGCCCCGGTCCGGGCCGCCCACCCAGACCCCTGCCGTGCCTAGGACTGGCGAACCTACCCTTGGCGGGGTCAGGCTCACCTCCTCGTCCGGTGTCCCGCCCGGGGATACTGGCGGTATGGACCAGCTTGATCAGCGAGCCGAACTCGGCGAGTTCCTGCGCAGCCGCCGCGCCCGGCTGCGCCCCCAGGACGTGGGCCTGCCCGACCTCGGCCGGCACCGGCGGGTTCCGGGGCTGCGCCGCGAGGAGCTGGCGCAGCTGGCCGGGGTGTCCGTCGCGTACTACACGCGGCTGGAGCAGGGGCACGGGCAGAACGTGTCGGCGGAGGTCCTGGACGCCATCGCGCGGGCGCTGCGGCTGGACGGTACGGAGTCGGACCACCTGACCCACCTCGCGCGCCCCCGTGCCCGCGGGCGGAGCCGGTCCCGGCGCCCGCAGCAGGTCCGCCCGGAGCTGCGGAGCCTGCTGGAGGCGATGGAGGGCGTGCCGGCGTACCTGGTGGGGCGGCGGCAGGACGTCATCGGTTGGAACCGGCTGGCCGCGGCCGTCTTCGGGGACTTCGGGGCGCTGCCCCCGGCGGAGCGGAACCTGGTGCGGCTGGTGTTCCTCGACCCGGCGACGGCCGAGCTGTACGCCGAGTGGGAGTGCCGGGCCTGCGAGGTCGTGAGCAACCTGCGCATGTACGCGGGGCAGTATCCGGACGACGAGCAGCTTTCCGTGCTGGTCGGGGAGCTGTCCGTGAAGAGCGAGGAGTTCCGCAGGCTGTGGGCGGCCCACACGGTGGCGGACAAGAAGACGCACGGGGTGAAGCGGCTGCGGCACCCGGTGGTGGGCGAGCTGGTGCTGCCGTTCGAGACGCTGGCCCTGCCGGACGATCCCGCGCAGTTCCTGGTGACGTACCACGCGGTGCCGGGGTCCCCCTCGGCGGACGCGCTGCGGTTGCTGTCGTCCTGGTCGGCGCCGGCCCACGAGCCGACGCCGTCCTCCCCCGCGCCGTCCTCCGGGTCGGGGACGGCGCGCGCGGAGGAGCCCGCCTGACGCTCCGCCCCGGGCGGGCCCGCCACCGGGATCAGAGCATCAGCTGGAAGACGGCCGCGCCGCGCTCGTGCCGGTAGCCCAGGGCCTCGTTCACGGCCAGCATCGGGGTGTTCTCGTCGGCGACGGTCGTTCCGATCCGGCGCAGCTCCGGGTGCCGTACGGCCGCCTCGGCCCGCATCCGCAGTTTGACGGCGCGGCCCAGGCCGCGGCCCCGGTGGGCGGGGACGACGACGGTGTCGTACTGGAGGGCGCGCGGCCCGTCCGGGTCCGGGAGCACCAGCGCCGTGTACGCGGCGATCTCCCCGGCGGGGGTGACGGCGGCGACCATCAGCATCTTCCCGCCGCGGTCCAGTACGAGCCGCTGCGCGGCGTGCACCCGCTCCGGCGTCCAGGAGGTGAACCGCTCGTCGCCGTCGCCGGAGGGCGCGTCCTCCATCGCCCCGTGCGCGACCGCGGCAGCCGGCGCCCAGGCGTCGGGGACCGGTCCGGCCCAGGTGAGGAGCTCGTACCCGGGTACGTCCGGGGTCGCCTGCGACGCGGAGGTCGATCCGGTGGGCGCGTCCTCCCCGAGTTCCTGGACGTACCAGGCCATCGGCAGGACGTTCACGAAGCCGAGGGCCTCCAGGAAGGCCTGTCCGGGCCCACCCGTGTCGGCGACGGTGGAGACCGAGGTCCGGCCCCCGTCGATCAGCTCGGCGCGGACCCGCTCCCACAGCGCCGTGCCCACGCCCCGGCGGCGGGCGTCGGGGCGCACCGTCAGCTCGTCGAGGAAGGCGGTGTGGGTGTTGGCCTCCTCGGTGAACAGCAGCAGGGCGGCGTGGCCCTCACCGTCCGCCTGGGCCCAGTGGACGAACCGGCCGCGGGCGGGCGGTACGCGCAGCCGGCCGGCGGCCTCCACCCGGGTGGGCACGGGTACGCCGGGCAGGGTGGCGGCGTCGGCGGCGTGGGCGGAGACCTGCACCGCCCACCAGGTGTCCACCTCGTCGTCGGTCGGGGGCACGGTCAGCGTGTCGATCTTCGTCATGCTCCGACCCTAGTGCTGTCGCCGAACTCCCGTCCGCCGCTCGGACGGCGGGGAACGCGCGGACGGCGGGGAACCAGGGACGGCGGGAACGCACGGACGGCGGGGAGCCCGTCGTGGGCTCCCCGCCGTCCGGGGTTCAGCAGGTGGCGCCGTCGGCGGCGCTCACACGGGGTGTCAGGCGGCCGAGCCGGCCTTCCACTCCGCCCAGTTCATGTTCCAGCCGTTGAGGCCGTTCTCCGGCTTGATGGTCTTGTCCGGGGAGTTCATCACGGTGACCACGTCGCCGATCAGCGAGTTGTCGAAGAACCACGCGCCGGGCTGGTCCGGGTCGTTCGCACCCTTGGCGTCGTTCAGGCCGACACAGCCGTGACTGGTGTTCGCCTTGCCGAAGATCGAGTCGGCGCCCCAGTAGTTGCCGTGGATGAACGTGCCGGAGGTGGACAGCCGCATCGCGTGCGGGACGTCCTTGATGTCGTACTCGCCCTTGCCGTCGTTGCCCTTGAAGCCGACGGTGGCACCGTCCATCCGGGTCTCCTTGAACTTCTCGGAGATCACCATCTGGCCGTTGTACGTGGGGTTCTCCGGGGAGCCCGCCGAGATCGGGATGGTCTTGAGGACCGCGCCGTCCCGGGTGACCGTCATCGTCTTCGCCTTCACGTCGACGGTGGAGACCTGGCTCCGGCCGACCTTGAAGGTGACGGTCTTGTTCTGCACGCCCTGGATGCCGGGTGCGCCCTGCACGCCCTGGAGCGCGAGCTTCAGGGTGACCGTGGAGTTCGCCTGCCAGTAGGCCTCGGGGCGGAAGTCCAGGCGCTGGTTGCCGAACCAGTGGCCGACGACTTCCTGGTTGCTGCTGGAGCTGACCGAGATCGCGGCCTGGACGGCCTTCTGGTCCTTGATCGGCTTGTTGAAGGTGATCGAGACCGGCATGCCCACGCCGACCGTCTGGCCCTCGTCCGGGACGAACGAGCCGACGAAGCTGTTCTCCGGGGAGAGGGTGGTGAACGAGGCGTTCTCGTGGGCCTCGCGCCCGGCCTCGTCCTTCGCGGTCGCCGCCAGGGCGTACTTCGTGGAGCGCTTGAGGGCCGCGTCCGGCTTCCAGCTCTTGCCGTCGGCGGCTATCTTGCCGGCCACCACGGCGCCCTCGGAGCTCTTCAACTCGACCTGGGTGAGCTTGCCGTCGCTGACGGTGACGTTCGCCGCATCGTTCAGGGCTATGTTGGTGGAGCCGTCCTTGGGCGTGATCTCTATCTTCGCCTTGGAGGCGTCCTTGGCCGCCGCCGCGTCCACGTCCGCCTGCGCCTTGCCCGTTTCGGCGCTGCCCTGAGGCTTCTCGGTACCCCCGTCATTGCAGGCCGAGAGCATCAGTACGCCGCCGAGCACGGCGGATACGGCCACCAGGGACCTTCTCCGCCGCATGCTGTACGTCCTCACACGTCACTCCATCGTTGCCGGAAACCCCGAGGCTGCATTCCCGGGATTGGGCCGGGCAGGGGGCATCACCCCCTGCTCGTCCTGACAACGCGTTAACGACGCGGATCGGTTCCACACTCCGTTCGAATGTGTGCAACCCCACGGTCAGGCGTTGTCCGCCTCTTCCTCGAAGTCACCATCTTCCTCGCCCAGGTCCCACTCCAGTGACTCGGGGTCGTATTCGACCGGTTCGCTGCTCCAGGAGGCCTGCGCCAGCTCGATTCCGGGCAGTTCCGCGACCAGGTCCGTGGGGTCCACCAGGTAGGCCAGCGCCTCCGATTCGTCCTGTCGGACGGCGGCCTCGGCATGGCCGCGCTCCTCGTCCGGCATGAACTCGTCGGCCTTGATGTGCCCGAGCGCCGCGCCGATGAGTGCCTGGGAGTCGGATACTTCGAGGACCAAATCCACCCGAAGTCGTACGAATCGTGATGTCTCAGAAGGGTTCATACGACGGAGAGTAAGCCCGCGACAGCCCCGACTTTCCCACGACCCGCCCTCTTCACTAGCATCGGCGCACACGGCCAATTCGCTGCTGCCACAAGGGGGATCGCACCGTGTCCGCACGTCGACCGCTGCTCACCGCTCTCGGAGCGACCACCCTCCTCGCCGTCCTCTGGTTCGTCCCCTCGGCGAACGCCACCGCGCCCGGTCAGGACACGGCGAGGTCTTCCGGCGGCCCCGCCGCCGCCAACACCGGCACCGTGAACGGCGTTTCCCCAGGGGACCAAGCCACGCGTTCCGGTTCCACGCGTTCCGACACCCCGGACTCCGCCGCTCCGGACCCCGGCAACCCGGACTCCGACACCTCGGGCTCCGACACCCCCGGCCCCGACACCAACGGGTCCGGCGCCTCCGACGGGGTTTCCACCGGGGACCGCACCTCGATGGTCACCCTCACGCTCGCCGACACCGGCAGCGCGGACACCACCCCCTACGTCATGGGCGGCACGCTCTGCCTGGGTCTGGGCGCCGGGTTCGTCGCCTTCTCCGTACGCCGCTCACGCACCCAGTAGCGGCGCCGGACGGAACGCGAAGGGGGGGGGGGGGGGGGGGGGGGGCCGCGGGGGGGGGCCGGGCCGGGGGGGGGGGGGGGGGGGGGGGGGGGGGGGGGGGGGGCGCGGGGCGGCCCCCCCCCCCGCGCGCGCCCCCC
>NZ_JANFAK020000205.1 GCF_024721315.2 Streptomyces sp. Isolate_45 | reverse complement strand
CCGGGCCGCTGCCGGCCCTCGCCCGCGGCGCTGCCGGCGAGTTCCTCGTGGGGGCCTCCCGGCGCGTCCGTCGTCCGGGCGGTGACCGCGGTCGCGGCGGCGCCGGGCGCGGCGCTCGCGGGCGCCGTGACCAGGAGCGCGGCGGCGACCGCGGCTCCGGCCGCCCAGTGCGGGACGCGCAGGCGTTGAGTCACGGGTAGCCCTTCCCGTTCCGGGTGACCGAGTGGGCGGAAACCGGGATCCGGCGATGCGGAAGACCGAGGACGGAGCGGCGGAGCGGCGGAGCGAACGGGTGAACGGGCGGACGGGGGGCGGCGAACGGGCGACCGGGCGACGGGCCGCACGGCGGCAGGTTCGTGCTCAGATTTACATAGTGGGGCAAAAGCGGCATCCCGGGCCGCCCATCGGGGTGGCCCGGGATGCCGGGTGTGTCGCGCGGGGCCGCCCGGGAAGCCCGGGCCGGCCTCCTCCTACTGCGGGTTGCCGCTGGAGACGATCAGCTTGAACTCCGTGTCGTCCTTCGCCACGTCGTCGCCGGCCGCGGGCAGCTGCTCCAGGACGGTGTCCTGGCCGTAGACGGCCTCGTCCCGCAGCTCGATCTCGTAGCGCCAGCCGGCGGCCTGGAGGCACTCCTTGACCGAGCGGAGGTTCTTGTACCGCAGGTCCGGAGCGATGACCTTGTTCGCGTCCTTGTAGGCCTTCGTCGGCTTCTTGCACTTCTCGACGTCGATCGTGCGAGAGGTGTCCGGGCCCTTGAAGCCCGCCTTGGCGCTGCCGGACGCGGAGGCGGACGCGGACGGCCCGGGGCCGGCCTGCGGATCCTCGTCCTTGCCGTTCATCGAGATCGCCGCGATCAGACCGCCGACGGCCAGCAGGGCCACGACGATCGCGCCGACCACGACCGGCGTGTTCCGCTTGCCGCCGGAGGAACCCGCCGGGCCCGACCCCGGGCCGCCAGTGTGCGACGGCGAGATGGTGAACGGCGCCGGCGTCTGCGGGGCGTACTGCTGCTGGGTCGGCGGCGGCGTGTGCGGGTACGCGTACCCGCCCTGGTGGTGCTGCGGCGCGGGCGTCGGCGCGTACGGGGACGGCGGGGTCTGCGGGGCCTGGTAGGGCTGCTGGAGCGACTGCGGCGGAGGGGCCTGGAACGCGGAGTCGACGGGCGGGAACACGGCGGAGCCCACGCCCGCGCCGCTGCCGCCGGTGACGGCGCCGGGCACGATCACGGGCGCCCCCGTCTGACCGGCCGACAGCACCCGCAGCAGGTCGTCGCGCATGGCGGCGGCCGTGGGGTAGCGCTCGTTCGGGTTCTTCTTCAGCGCGCGGGCGACCAGCGCGTCCATCGCGGGGGTGACCGACCGGTTGATGGTCGACGGAGCCACCGGCTCCTCCTGCACGTGCGCGTACGCGATGGCCAGCGGCGAGTCCGCCTCGAAGGGGATCCGTCCGGTCAGCAGTTGGAACAGCATGATGCCGACCGAATACAGGTCGGAACGCGCGTCCACGCCCCGACCCAGCGCCTGCTCCGGGGAGAGGTACTGCGGGGTGCCGACGACCATGCCGGTCTGCGTCATCGAGGTGACGCCCGACTGCATGGCGCGGGCGATGCCGAAGTCCATCACCTTGACGACGCCGCGCTTGGTCATCATCACGTTGCCGGGCTTGATGTCGCGGTGGACCAGGCCCATCTCGTGGCTGGTCTCCAGCGCGGCCAGCACGTCGGCCGTCACCTTCAGCGCCTTCTCCGCGGGCATCGCGCCGTACTGGCGGATGTCCGCCTCCAGGGCGGAGCCCAGAGGCTGACCTTCCACGTATTCCATGACGATGTAGGGCATCACGGTGCTGTCGCCGCCGGAGGACCCGCCGAAGACGACCTCGCCCTCACCGGTGTCGAAGACCGAGACGATATTGGTGTGCGACAGTTTCGCAACAGCCTGCGCCTCACGGCGGAACCGCTCGCGGAAGGACGCCTCACGCCCCAGTTCGCTGTGCAGGGTCTTGATCGCAACCTGCCGGTCGAGGGCGGAGTCGTACGCGAGGTAGACCGACGCCATGCCGCCCTCACCCAGCAAATCCCTTAGCTGGTAACGGCCACCGGCCAGAGAGCCGCCTGCGTACCGGCCCTGTGTGCCGTCCTGGCTCATGACTGTTGCTTCCCCTCGGGCTGCGTCCCCACGCGTCCGGCTGAGCGCATGTGGCGCCCAGTCTGCCGGAGGGCAAGCAGACGTCAAGCCAGGTACCCGTTCCGTGACCACGGGGCGACGGGGTGCCTTTGTCCGAACGGTGACCGGTTCCGAGGCTGTAGCGTTCGTCGGAGCACCCGATGAGGACCCGATAGAGGACCCACCGCTAGAGCGGACGAGAGAGACGACGGCGAGGACTGATGGCACCCGAACCCGAGGGAAACGGCGCCGGGATGGCTGACGGTCCTGAACATTGGGGCGCGGGCGGCATCGTCGGGGACGGCCGCTACCGGCTGACCCACCGCCTGGGCCGCGGCGGCATGGCCGAGGTGTTCGCCGCCGAGGACGTGCGCCTGGGCCGCACCGTCGCCGTGAAGCTGCTGCGCGCCGACCTCGCCGAGGACCCGGTGTCCAAGGCCCGGTTCACGCGCGAGGCGCAGTCGGTCGCCGGTCTCAACCACCACGCCGTGGTCGCCGTGTACGACTCGGGCGAGGACCGGGTCGGACCGAACGTCGTCCCCTACATCGTGATGGAGCTCGTCGAGGGCCGCACGATCCGCGACCTGCTGATCAGCGCCGAGGCCCCCGGCCCCGAGCAGGCCCTGATCATCGTCTCGGGCGTGCTGGAAGCCCTCGCGTACTCCCACCAGCACGGCATCGTGCACCGTGACATCAAGCCCGCGAACGTCATCATCACCAACACCGGCGCGGTGAAGGTGATGGACTTCGGCATCGCCCGCGCCCTGCACGGCGTGCAGTCGACGATGACCCAGACCGGCATGGTCATGGGCACCCCGCAGTACCTTTCGCCCGAACAGGCCCTCGGCAAGGCCGTGGACCACCGCAGCGACCTGTACGCGACCGGCTGCCTGCTCTACGAACTCCTCGCGCTGCGGCCCCCCTTCACCGGGGAGACCCCGCTCTCGGTGGTCTACCAGCACGTGCAGGACGCCCCGGTGCCGCCTTCGCAGCTGCCCGAGGGCGGTTCGATCCCGAAGGAACTCGACGGCCTGGTCATGCGGTCGTTGGCGAAGGACCCGGACGACCGGTTCCAGAGCGCCGAGGAGATGCGCGGGCTCGTCCAGTACGGGCTTCAGATGCTCCAGGAGCAGGGCGCGAACACCGGTACCTGGAACACCGGGCCGGTCACCATGTCCCTCCCGCACGGCCAGCCCGGCTCGCCCACCACCGCGATGCAGCCGAACGGCAACGGCGGCCAGTACCCCCCGCACTCCACGACCTCGCAGTTCCAGCGGCCGATGGTGCCGCCGCTCAACCCGGACGACGGCTCCGCCTTCCCCGGCGGCGGCGGTCCCGGCGGGCAGGGCGGCGGACAGGGCGGCACCGGCGGCTACGGCGGCTACGACGAACGCCCGCGCGGCGGGCGCTGGAAGATGATGCTGTTCGCCCTGCTCGCGGTGCTCGCCATCGCCGGCGGCGTGGCGTACGCGGTCAAGACCGTGGGCGACAACAACAAGAAGGACAAGGACCCCGGCGTGAAACAGAGTTCGCCGGCAGCCTCGCAGAGCAAGTCGGGGGAGACCAGCCCGGAACCCTCCACGAGCCCCTCGGCGCCGACGACCTCGAAGACGTACGAGGAGACGTACGCGCCGAACCCGACCAAGAGCAACAAGTTCACGCAGAGCACGGGCCCGACGGCGAGCGCCAGCACGAGCCCGACCACGTCGACGAGCCCGACGGCGACCAAGAGCACGCCGGTGGAACCGTCGCCCCCGACGGATCCCCCGACGAAGGAACCGACGCCCACCAAGCCGACGGGGGGCGCGATCGGTGGGGGCACCGGCGGCCCGGTGAACCCGGCCGAATAGGCGCGTACCGCAGTACGTGAATGGGCCCGGCGGAAGCAATTCCGCCGGGCCCATTCACGTACTGCGCGCGATGCGGGGCATTCCGTCCCACGATCCGATGATCACAGCGCGTGTTGGTACTGACGTTCCTGTCGGCTCGTGTTCCCGGCCAGCGTGTGCACGGTGACGAGTTGGGGTTCGATGCGCATGTAGACCGGGTCGAAGACCGCCCCGTCCACGAAATGCGGGCCCGGACCGAATAGTTCCAGTTCCGCGTTGGTCGGCTCGACGATCTGTGCGGTGCCGGTGAACTGCACGGACCACAGGCGCTCGTCGGGGGAATTGAAGTTGTCCGCCCCGTACGAGACGACACTGCCGTTGCACGCCTGGTGATGGCCGAAACCGGCGTGCATTCTCAGCACGACCTGGCCGTTCACCACGATGTGGCGGGCGAGCGCGAGGAAGGGCAGCGCGCGCATGCTGGTGGCGACCCGGCCGTAGGGCACGCGGCGCAACAGTTCGATGGCGTGGAGTTCCTCAGGGGACATGCGACCACTCTCCGACACCGACGGGTCGTCGGGAAAGAGGATCCCGCCCCGATGATCGGGGACGTTGGTCCCGAATGGGTCCGGCGCGCCCCGGGCAGCACGGTCGACCCCGGGCGACCCCGAGCGCCCGGCCGGGGTCCGTCACCGTGCGTCATGGTCGGAGCGTCGGGCGCGCGGGCGACGGCGTCGGGCTACGCGCGCTTCTCCGCCTGGAGGCGGGCCACGTACGCGGCGGCCTGGGAGCGGCGCTCCATGCCCAGCTTCGAGAGCAGGCTGGAGACGTAGTTCTTGATCGTCTTCTCGGCCAGGTGGAGCCGCTCGCCGATGACCCGGTTGGTCAGGCCCTCGCCGATCAGGTCGAGGATCTTGCGCTCCTGCTCGGTGAGGTTGGAGAGCCGGTCGTCGCCCTTGCCGTTCTTGCCGTCGCGCAGCCGTTCCAGCACCCGCGCGGTCGCGACGGGGTCCAGCAGCGACTTGCCGGCCGCCACGTCCCGGACGGCGCTCAGGAGCTCGTTGCCGCGGATCGCCTTGAGGACGTAGCCGGAGGCACCCGCCATGATCGCGTCGAAGAGGGCCTCGTCATCGGCGAACGAGGTCAGCATCAGGCACTTGATGTCCTCGTTCCCGGAGCGCACCTCCCGGCACACCTCGACGCCGCTGCCGTCCGGGAGCCGTACGTCGAGGACGGCGACGTCGGGGCGGGTCGCCGGGATGCGCACCAGCGCGTCCGCCGCGGTGCCCGCCTCGCCGACGATCTCGATGTCGTCTTCGACCGACAACAGCTCATGGACCCCCCGACGTACCACTTCGTGGTCGTCCAGGAGGAATACCTTGATTTTTCCGTCTTCGCGCACGAAGTCAGTTTCACACACTCACCCCTTCCCTGCCGGAGTTACCCGGGATAACGTGCCGTTGTTCCGGCCCCCTGCAAGGCTGTGACCAGTGGTTGTTCGCGCTCCGGTCGATTTACTTGGATATCCAAGCAAAATCGCAGGTCAAACGGGGTTTCGCGGTTATACGGCGCACTGGGTAACGTGCATTGCGCAGGGCACTCGCCGGGGCACCTGTCACGCCTGAATCCCGTACTCGACGCGCACCCACCCCGTGCGCGGGTACAGATGCAGGTGAGCCGCACTGGACCCCGGAGAACCCGGGTGCCGGACCGACGGAGGAGCACACGTGACCGTGGAGAGCACTGCCGCGCGCAAGCCGCGACGCAGCAGCGGCACCAAGCGGGCAGCCGGCGCGGCGAGCGCCCGCAAGACCGCCGCCGCCACCGCACAGCCGCACGACGCCGAGCCTCAGCTCGTACAACTGCTGACGCCCGAAGGAGAACGGGTCGAGGTCACGGACAATCCGGACCTCGCGGAGTTCGCGCCCTTCGTCGCGGACATCACCACCGACGACCTGCGCGGGCTCTACCGCGACATGGTCCTGACCCGCCGCTTCGACGGCGAGGCGACCGCCCTCCAGCGCCAGGGCGAGCTGGGCCTGTGGGCCTCGCTGCTGGGCCAGGAAGCGGCGCAGATCGGCTCCGGCCGGGCCCTGCGGGACGACGACTACGTCTTCCCGACCTACCGCGAGCACGGCGTGGCCTGGTGCCGCGGGGTCGACCCGACCAACCTGCTCGGCATGTTCCGCGGTGTGAACCACGGCGGCTGGGACCCGACGGTCAACAACTTCCACCTGTACACGATCGTCATCGGCTCGCAGACGCTCCACGCGACCGGCTACGCCATGGGCGTGGCCAAGGACGGCGCCGACTCGGCGGTCATCGCCTACTTCGGCGACGGCGCGTCCAGCCAGGGCGATGTCGCGGAGGCCTTCACGTTCTCGGCCGTCTACAACTCGCCGGTCGTGTTCTTCTGCCAGAACAACCAGTGGGCGATCTCCGAGCCCACCGAGCGCCAGATGCGCGTGCCGCTCTACCAGCGCGCGCAGGGCTTCGGCTTCCCCGGCGTCCGCGTCGACGGCAACGACGTCCTGGCCTGCCTCGCGGTCACCCGCTGGGCGCTGGACCGGGCGCGCCGCGGCGAGGGCCCGACCCTGGTCGAGGCGTTCACGTACCGCATGGGCGCGCACACCACCTCGGACGATCCGACGAAGTACCGGCGCGACGAGGAGACCGCGGCCTGGGAGGCGAAGGACCCGATCCTGCGCCTGAAGGCCCACCTGCTGGCCTCCGGGGGCGCCGACGAGGCGTTCTTCGAGGAGCTGGAGGCGGAGAGCGAGGTCCTGGGCAAGCGCGTGCGCGAGGTCGTACGGGCCATGCCCGACCCCGACACGATGGCGATCTTCGAAAACGTCTACGCGGACGGGCACGCGCTCGTCGACGAGGAGCGGGCGCAGTTCGCCTCGTACCTCGCGTCCTTCGAGGGTGGGGAGTGACCACCATGGCCATCGAGAAGATGTCGATCGCGAAGGCGCTCAACGAGTCGCTGCGCAAGGCCCTGGAGACGGACCCCAAGGTCCTGATCATGGGTGAGGACGTCGGCAAGCTGGGCGGCGTCTTCCGCATCACCGACGGACTGCAGAAGGACTTCGGCGAGGAGCGGGTCATCGACACCCCGCTCGCCGAGTCGGGCATCGTCGGCACCGCCATCGGCCTGGCCCTGCGCGGCTACCGGCCGGTCGTGGAGATCCAGTTCGACGGGTTCGTCTTCCCCGCGTACGACCAGATCGTCACGCAGCTCGCGAAGATGCACGCCCGTGCGCTCGGCAAGATCAAGATGCCGGTCGTCATCCGCATCCCGTACGCGGGCGGCATCGGCGCCGTCGAGCACCACAGCGAGTCCCCCGAGGCGCTCTTCGCGCACGTCCCGGGCCTCAAGGTGGTCTCGCCGTCGAACGCGAGCGACGCCTACTGGATGCTCCAGCAGGCGATCCTCAGCGACGACCCGGTGATCTTCTTCGAGCCGAAGCGACGTTACTGGGACAAGGGCGAGGTCGATGTCGAGGCCATCCCCGGCGAACTCCACAAGGCGCGCGTCGCCCGCTCCGGCACCGACATCACCCTGGCGGCCTACGGGCCCATGGTGAAGGTCTGTCTGGAGGCCGCCGCCGCGGCCGCCGAGGAGGGCAAGTCGGTCGAGGTCGTGGACCTGCGTTCGATGTCCCCGGTCGACTTCGACGGGCTCCAGGCCTCCGTGGAGCGCACCCGCCGGCTCGTGGTCGTGCACGAGGCGCCGGTGTTCCTGGGCATGGGTTCCGAGATCGCCGCCCGCATCACGGAACGCTGCTTCTACCACCTCGAAGCGCCGGTCCTGCGCGTCGGCGGCTTCCACGCCCCGTACCCGCCGGCCCGCCTGGAGGACGAGTACCTGCCCGGCCTGGACAGGGTGCTCGACGCCGTCGACCGCTCCCTGGCGTACTGAGGAGAGCCCCGATGACGATCCGCGAATTCAAGATGCCCGATGTGGGCGAGGGCCTCACCGAAGCCGAGATCCTCAAGTGGTACGTCCAGCCCGGTGACACCGTCACCGACGGGCAGGTCGTCTGCGAGGTCGAGACGGCGAAGGCGGCCGTGGAGCTGCCGATCCCCTTCGACGGGGTCGTGCACGCCCTCGTCTTCGAGGAGGGGACCACGGTCGACGTCGGCCAGGTCATCATCTCGGTGCGGACCGGCGCCGACGCCGGTGCGGCCGAGGCGGCCCCGGTCGCCGAGGCCCCCGTGGCCGCCGCCGTCGCGACGGGCTCGGAGGCCGCCGCGGCCGCCGAGCCGGAGCCCGCGGCGCGCCAGCCCGTCCTCGTCGGGTACGGCGTGTCCACGGCCTCCACCAAGCGCCGCCCGCGCAAGGCCGCCGAGGGCGTGCCCGCCCGCAACGGCACCGCTCCGGCCCCGGCGGCTCCCGCCGCGGTCGCCGTCGCCGTACCGGCGCAGCCGACGGGCGAGCGCCCGCTGGCAAAGCCGCCCGTGCGCAAGCTCGCCAAGGACCTCGGCATCGACCTCGCCGCGGTGGTCGCCACCGGTGAGGGCGGCGTCGTGACCCGCGAGGACGTGCACGCCGCGGCCGCCGCGGCGATCACCCCGCAGGTCGTGGCCCCGGCACCCGTGGCCGCCCCGGCGGCTCCGGCCGCGCCGGCCCCCGCCGTCGCGGTCGCCGTGGACGCCTCGGCCCGCGAGACCCGCGTCCCGGTCAAGGGCGTCCGCAAGGTCACCGCCCAGGCCATGGTCGGCTCCGCCTTCACCGCCCCGCACGTCACCGAGTTCATCACCCTCGACGTGACCCGGACGATGAAGCTGGTCACCGAGCTCAAGGCCGATCCCGACCTGGCCGGGCTGCGGATCAACCCGCTGCTCCTCATCGCCAAGGCCGTCCTCGTGGCGATCCGCCGCAACCCGGACGTCAACGCGTCCTGGGACGAGGCGGCCCAGGAGATCGTGCTCAAGCACTACGTCAACCTCGGGATCGCCGCGGCGACCCCGCGCGGCCTGATCGTCCCGAACATCAAGGACGCCCACGCCAAGACGCTGCCGGAGCTCTCCGAGGCCCTGTCGTCGCTGGTCGCCACGGCCCGCGACGGCAAGACCTCCCCGGCCGACATGCAGCAGGGCACCATCACCATCACCAACGTCGGCGTCTTCGGCGTCGACACCGGTACGCCCATCATCAACCCCGGCGAGTCCGCGATCCTCGCGGTCGGTGCGATCAAGCTCCAGCCGTGGGTCCACAAGGGCAAGGTGAAGGCCCGTCAGGTCACCACCCTGGCGCTGTCGTTCGACCACCGTCTCATCGACGGCGAGCTCGGCTCCCGCTTCCTGGCCGACATCGCGGCGGTCCTGGAACACCCGCGCCGGCTCATCACCTGGTCGTAGACCGGGCGCGCACCGATCCGCCGAGGGCCGGCCTTCCCCAGGGGAGGCCGGCCCCCGGCGCGTCCGCACCCCGCGAGCCCGTACGAATAACCCCTGGTCGGAGGGCACGCGCCGTGTGATCATCACCCCGATGACATTCCGCGCTGCCACAGCAGACCCCGCAGACCTCGACCGCGCCCTCGCCTTCCCGGCGCACGGCCCCGTCGTGGCGCTCACCGCCGACCGCATCCGCGAGGAACTCGCGGCCGGACAGTTCCGCCCCGAGTGGATCTGGTTCGCCGAGGACGACAACGGCGAGGTGCTCGCCCGCGCCCTGTGGTGGGGGCGTGCCGACAGCGAGCGGCCCGTCGCCCTCGACTGCCTCCAGGTCCGCGAGGACGTCGCCGACCCGGCCGCGCTCACCGCCGGCCTGCTGGCCGCCGGGCACGCCGCCTTCGGCAAGGCCCCCCTGCACAACATCTCCCTGCCCCGCGACTGGCGCTCCGACCCGGCGCTCACCGCGGCCGTGGCCTGGCGCCAGGAGGCCACCCGACGGGCCGGTCTGACGCAGGAGGTCGAGCGGCTGCGCTACGAGTGGACCCCGGCCGCCGGGACCACCGCGCCCACCGGCCGGCTCGTCTTCCGCGAGGGCACCGACGAGGAGTTCCTCGACGTCTTCGCCCGCCTCTCCCGCGGCAGCCTCGACCTGAACACCCAGCAGGAACTCGCCACCATGACGGAGGAGGAGTTCGCCCGCGCCGACTTCGCCTACTACCTGGACTGCCCCGGCGAACGCTCCTGGTGGCGCCTGGCCCACCTCCCCGACGGCACCCTCGCCGGGATGGCGATCCCCTCCGCGACCCCGTACCACCGCAACGTCGGCTACCTCGGCGTCGTCCCCGAGCAGCGCGGCCAGGGCCTGATCGACGAGGTCCTCGGCGAGATCACCCGCTTCCACGCCGCGGCGGGCGCCGAGCGCGTCACCGCGACCACCGACGTGGTGAACGTCCCGATGGCCGCCGCCTTCGACCGGGCCGGCTACGAGGTCACCGAGATCCGCCTCGTCCTGGAGGAGCCCGCCGGGACGTGAGCCCGGCGACCGCGTGAACCCGCGGCCCCCGACGGGGTAGCCTCCGCCCGGGGAAAGGGGGTCCGCGTGCCCATCACCGAGTTGCAGGTGTACTCCGTCGAGCGGGCCGACGTCACCGGCGGGGTGTGCCTCGTGCGGTGCCTCGGCGGCGCCGCCCGCGCCGGACAGGTGTACGCCGCCGGGGAAGCGCGGCTCGGACTGTGCCGGATAGAGGCCGCCGGACTGACCGTGCCCTCCGTCGGCGGCGGCCGCGTCGCGCGGGTCCACCTCACGGGCCCCATGGTCGCGCTGCTCACCCGCGGCCAGGTCCTCACCTCGGTGCCGCCCGACGGGCACGCCCTGGCGGAGCTGGAGGCCTGGCTGGCCACCGGGCCGCCGCTGCTGGAGGAGCCGCACCCCCGACCCCTGCGGGCCCTGGCCGGCGCGCGGATGCAGGACGAGGACCTGCCGGACGGGGTCCGGCTGCGCTGGGGCCGGATCGCGCTGACCGCCGGCTACCGCTGCGCCGAGGCGGAGGGCGCGCCCGACCTCGCGCGGGCCTCGGAGCTGGCCGCCGTGCGCAGCTACCTGATCCGCCGGTTCGGCCCCGGGCCCGGCGGCGACCCGGCGGCCCTGTGCCGGGAACTGCTGGAGCTGATCGACCTCACCCCGCGGGAGGCCGCCGCGCTGGCCGTCGGCTGGCGCGACCTGCCGCCCGAGCGGATCCTGCACCTGCGCCGCGTCAAGAGCCTGATCGCGTGGATGGTCCTCGTACGCCCCTTCCTGGCCGCCGGCGACCCATTGGCGGAGGCCGTCGACGCCTGGTCGCGGGTGCGCGCGGCGCTGCCGTAGCCGGGGCCGCCCGGCGGGCTTCAGGAGGCGGACGGGGCCCGGCCTGGTCGCCGAGCGGCTTCGGCGGGGTGTCGCGCGCGATCAGCCGTACGTTCCCGGCGGGCACCGTAGTCCCCGGACCCGGCGAAGCCGGTCACCGCCAGGGGATGTTGAGCCAGGGACTCGCCGGATCGGTGGTCAGCGTCAGGTGCGTGGCGAGCGAGGAGGCGTACCACTCGCCGAACTCCTCCTCGTCGAAGTGCAGGCAGCGCCCGAGCAGATACCCGGCGGAGAGCTCCTCCCACGACCGGTAGCTGCCACGGGCCGCCTCGCCCGCCCTGAGGACGGCCCGCTCGGTGTCCTCGACGGTGCAGTAGCGGGCGCCCAGGCCCCAACGGGCCATCTGCGAGGCGCGGCCGTGGTCCCAGCCCGCGACGGAACGCACCCATCCGCCCTCGGGGAGCAGTCCGTCGGCGCGGAAGCGCTGCTCGTAGCGGGCGATCCGGCCGATCAGCCGCTGCACCCCGGCTATCTCCCCTTCGAGCTCGGCGACGGGACGCGGCTCGGCGATGGTCACGCCCTCCGGGGTGAGCTTCGGCTCGACGGCCTGCTCGGCGCTGCGGCGCAGGCCGTACTCGACGGCGTGCCGCCAGTGTTCCACTTCGACGGGGCCCGCGAAGTCGGAGGCGAGCACCCGGCGCACGCGCAGGGCGAACTCCCACACGGGGCTGACGACTTCGGCGTTCTGCATGCGTCGCAGCACGTCGAACCAGCCCGACGCGTCCGTGATCCCCCAGGAGCCGCGCAGGCGTTCGCGCTCGCGCGTGTAGCCCTTGCCGTGGTAGCCGAGGGCGTTCCAGAACTCCCCGTTGAGGACGGCGAGATGGGCGCCGACGGCCAGGCCGTGCGCCACGGGCCCGTGCAGCGGTCCGCCGGTGTGCAGGGCGTGCACGGCGCCGGGCTCCGGACCCCAGGTGGTCGCGGCGTCCCAGTGGGCCCGCCAGCGGGCGCGGTCGGCGGGCGTCGTGGTCAGGTACGCCTCGGCGGGCGTTCCCGGGTTCACGGCGAGGTGGGCCGGGTCCCGCTCGTCCCAGGCGTTCGCGAACCAGGCGAGGCTCTGGCGCAGGAAGACGGTGTCCGCGTCGGGGGCGGGCAGCATGCCCCGCGTCCAGACGGCGAGGCTGCCGTCGTGGGGGGACGGGTGGAAGCGGGCCTGGCGCGGATCGGCGTCGACCCGGGCCCGCGACTGCGGGAGGAACAGCTCGGCGCGGGCGAGGGCGTCGAGGTAGCCGGACCAGTCGCCGCGCTCCTTGGCCCCGTGCAGTTCTCTCTCGATCGCGCTCGGCGCCGTCCAGCCAGTCATACCGGGACCCTATACGGACGTCCCGGGACGTTGCGGGGCGGATCCGGAACGGTTCGCGGACGGGTGCGCAAGCTCAGATCCTGCTCTGAACCCGGCCCCCACGGGGTTGGCGCGGCTGCCGCCGGGACATCTCCCGCACACGGCGCGCGTACGCCGGGGGAACGGGGGACGGGGATGGGGATGGGGATGGACGAGTACGGAGCGGACGGGTACGGCCCGGACGTCTACGAGCCGGACGTCTACGAGCTGGCCCGGCTGGCGGGCGGGCCGCACCGGGTGGCCGAGGTGGCCCTGCTTCGGCTGCGGGAACGGGGCCTCGTCCGGGTCATCGGTTCCCGGGTCCGGTCCGAGGGGCCGGCGGACGCCGGGAGCGCTCCTGTGGAGCGGGCCCTGACGGAGCTCTGCGCGCGCGGGGCGAGCCTGGCGATGGTGCTGGCCGAGCTGGCCCGGGGACCGGAGGTGGCCCGGATCGGGCAGGGCCTGCGCGCGGCCCGGCTGCTGGGCCGGGTC
>NZ_JANFAK020000204.1 GCF_024721315.2 Streptomyces sp. Isolate_45 | reverse complement strand
CGCGCCCGGCCCGCCCTCGCGGCCCCGGGGCGGCGGCCCGGAGCGTGCGGGGGCGGCGGCGGAGCCGATGACCTGGAGGTCGTCGTCGGAGGTGACCACCGGATGCCAACCGTGCCGGCCGATGGCGCCCACCAGGGCCCGGACCATCGCGGGGTCGAACTGGGAGCCCGAGCAGCGTTCCAGCTCGGCCAGGGCGACCGGCACCGGGCGGGCCCGGCTGTAGGAGCGGGTGGAGGTCATCGCGTCGAAGGAGTCGGCCACCGCCACCACCCGGGCCAGCACCGGGATCTGCTCGCCGTTCAGCCCGTACGGGTATCCGGAGCCGTCGACCCGCTCGTGGTGGTGCAGGATCGCGGACCGGGCCTCCCCCAGGAACCCGATGCCGCGCACCATCTCGTGGCCGTACTCGGGGTGCAGCTCGATGACGCGGCGTTCCTCGGGGGTCAACGGACCGTCCTTGCGCAGCAGTCGGGTCGGAACGCCGAGCTTGCCGACGTCGTGCAGGATCCCGGCGATGCGGACCGTCTCCAGCCGGTCGTCGGTCATGCCCAGTTCCCGGGCGATCATCGCGGAGGCCTGCCCGACCCGCTCGCTGTGGCCGCGCGTGTAGCGGTCCTTGATGTCGACGGCCTGGACGAGGGCCCGGATCGTGGCCTGGTGGGCGGCCTGCTCGCGCTGGTACTGGGCGAAGACCCAGCAGGAGATGTACATCGGCAGCAGGACGAGGAGCGCGGCCGGAAGTCCGTACGGACTGCGCCACATGACGGCCATCATCAGCCCGGCGAGCCCGTGGACGCAGTGCGGCAGGAGGGAGCGGGTGAGCAGGCCGCGCCAGGCGGTGGCCGCGGGACGGCGTTCGGCGGCGGCGAGGACGACCCCGTCGAGGGCGGTCAGGACGAGGCAGAAGGCGACGGCGGCGGCCGTGGCGGGGAGCATCGCGTAGGGGAAGTCCGCCGACCACCCCGCCGGGTCGACCGTGCGCCCGGCGCCGCCCGGTGGTCCGGATCCCCCGCTCCCCGAACCGGACGCGCCGCCGATCGCCCGGCGGCCGCCGAGGAGTCCGAAGACCTGCCCGGCCGCCCAGGCGGCCATCGCCTGCTGGGCGGCGTGCCACACCCGCCGTACGCCGGCGGGCCGCCGGAGCACCGGTTGCGCGAGCCCGCCGGGCACGGCCACGAGCGCGGCGGCGGCGGGCGGCAGCAGGAAGACGGCGGCCAGGACGACGGGGAAGAAGGAGCCGATGCCCTCGGGGACCCGGCGGCCCGGCAGCGGGCAGATCCGGACGAGTTCGCAGCCGAGGTAGAGCCCGGCCGCGAGCGCGGCGACGTCCCACGGCGTCGAGGCGTCCGTCAGTGCGGGGGCGACGCACGCGAGGGCGGCGAGGACCGCGGACAGGACGCAGACGCGCGCGGCCGGCGGAAGTACCCGCATGGCGCTCTCCTCCCCCCGTGACGCACAGGCCGGATCCGGAATCGAACCAGTACCGGGAGGGGAGAATAGGGCGGCCTCCGAACGGAGCGGGGCCCATTTGCGCATTGCGCCGTACGGACGCCCCCGGATTAGCACCTTCGGGTGAACGAAGTGCCCTTCCGGGGGCGGTTGTTGAAGCGGCGACCATTCAGCCGCCGGCGCTTCAGCCGGGGGCCGGACCGGCGGTCACGTCATGATCGGGTACGGCCTGGCCCGAGCGGATCAACTCGATCCGGCCCATGACCTTGGAGCGCAGATCGGACGGCACGTCGTCCGATCCGCAGCAGCGCTTCACCAACTTCTTGACGGCCTGTTCCAGGCCGTACTTCTCCAGGCAGGGATTGCACTCGCCGAAGTGCGTCTCGAACTTCGTGCAGTCACTGTCCGGCATCTCGTGGTCCAGGAACTCATAGAGATGGTCCAGGACCTCCGCGCACTCCGTCTCGTGCGGCTCTCCGCAGCTCATGAGCCCGAGCCTTTCAGGTCGTTCGACTCTCCCGCGCCGGCGGGGACCAGCCCGCGCTCGCGGGCATAGTCCTCCAGCATTCCGCGGAGTTGACGGCGGCCACGGTGCAGTCGCGACATGACCGTACCGATGGGTGTACCCATGATGTCCGCGATCTCCTTGTACGCAAAGCCCTCTACGTCGGCAAGATAGACCGCGATGCGGAACTCCTCCGGAATCGCCTGGAGCGCTTCCTTCACATCGGAATCGGGCAGGTGGTCGAGCGCCTGCGATTCCGCGGAACGCAATCCGGTCGACATGTGCGACTCGGCGCGCGCCAACTGCCAGTCCTCGATCTCCTCCGCGGCGCTGCGCTGCGGCTCGCGCTGCTTCTTGCGGTAGGAGTTGATGAACGTGTTGGTCAGAATGCGGTACAGCCACGCCTTGAGGTTGGTGCCCTCGCGGAACTGGTGGAAGGACGCGTACGCCTTCGCGTACGTCTCCTGGACCAGGTCCTCGGCGTCGGCCGGGTTACGCGTCATACGCAGCGCGGCGGAGTACATCTGGTCGAGGTAGCCGAGGGCGTCCCGCTCGAAGCGCGCGTTGCGCTCCGGAGTAGTCTCCTGCGCCTGGCCTTCGTCGGTCCCAGCGACAGGACCCACCTCCTCCGACAGCGTGGCGGCTCCGAAAGCGGATCCGCTCGAATCGGAGAATAGTCGACCATCCCGGCCTTCCGCCGCCCGAAGCGAAGCGCGCTTGGGGCCGGGCAGAACGGTCCAGTCCAGGTCAGCGGCCTGCGGACGGTTCTGGCTGATGACCTGGGCCATGCGGTCCCTCTCCTCCGACGTGTTTCCCGTATGTACCGACACTCCCCACAACAGGGCCCCGGGGCCCCGCATTCCCGGCCCCGCACGCCATTTCCGTCGCTTACGGGGCGCGGCGAAAGGCGGGTGAGCGGGATCACCCGCAAATGTGTCATGTCATTCGCGCCCACTGAGCCGGGCGAGCCACGGGGCCACCGCTCCGGTGATCACCGCGAGGGTTTCCTCCTGCGTGGGGCCGGCCTTCTTCGGCACCGCGAAACCGTGGTCGCCGTGGGGCACCTCGACCAGTTCGTACGGGTCGCGCCCGGCCGGCTCCGGGAACTCCTCCGGCCTCCCGAACGGGTCCCGTCCGCCCTGTACGACGAGGACGGGCCGGCCGGCGCCCAGCAGCTCCGCGGCCCGGGACTTCTCGGGGCGGCCCGGCGGGTGCAGCGGGAAGGCCAACGCGAGCACCCCGGCCGCGCCGAGCTCGGCGGCGGTCCGGCAGGCCACCCGGGCCCCGGCGCTGCGCCCGCCCGCCACCACCGGCAGTCCGGGCCGGGCCAGGGCGGGCCACAGGCCCCGCCAGCCCTCGTCGAGAACCTTGGGCGCGGCGGCGACCTTCTTCCCGGCGACCCGCCAGGGCTGCTCCACGAGGGCGACGGTCACCCCGAGCGGCGGCAGGGCGGCGGCCAGTGCCCGCAGGTCCCGGGCCTCGATACCGCCCCCGGCACCGTGGCTCACGGCGAGGACGAGCCGCGCCGCGCGGGCGGGGTGCCAGGTGATGCGGGCCTCGCCCGTCGGGGTGTCGACGCTCTCGGTGGTCACGGCGCGCTCCGGTGTCATGGGGCCGATCATGCCGGGTCGGGCCTCGTCAGAAGAGCGTGCCCTCCTCCGGCGCGGCGAGCTCGCCCAGCAGCTCCGGCCCGTTGTTGCGGACGTCGCTGACGGCCGTGGACACCGGATAGGCGCGCATCAGCCCGCCCGGCGGCGGCGCCAGCAGGTCCCGCAGCCCGGCCTCGTCGGTGCGGGCCGGGTCCAGCCAGGCGTCCCAGCGGTCCGGGGTGAGCATCAGCGGCATCCGCGGGTGGATGTCGGAGAGGGACTTCGGGCCCTCGGCGGGGGCCGCGCCCAGCGGCCCGGTCTCGGCCTCGGCGGTGATCACCGAACAGGTGACCCACCAGGCGAGGGGGTGCTCGTCGGGCAGGGTCCGGTCGCGCCAGAACTCGTAGAGGCCGGCCATCGCGAAGACCGAGCCGTCGGTGGGGAGCACGAAGTACGGCTGCTTGCGGGCCCTCTTCCGCTTCCCCTCGACCTCCAGCCGGCGTTCGTCGTGGGCGGTGACCCACTCGTAGTAGCCGTCGGCGGGGACGATGCAGCGGCGCTGCGCGAAGGGCCGCCGGAACGACGGCTTCTCGTGCAGGGTCTCCGACCGCGCGTTGATCATCCGCGCGGCGCCCTCGGGGCTCTTCGCCCAGGACGGCACCAGCCCCCACTTCAGCGTCCGCAGCTGGCGAACCGGACGCGGGTCCGCCGCGTCCTTGAGGGGACGGTCGAGGACGACGTGGACCTCCTTGGTCGGAGCCACGTTCCAGTCGGGGGCCAACGTCTCCTGCGGCTCCCACCTCTCGACGCCGAATATCCCCGCCAGCTCCTCGGGCGTACGACTCGCCGCAAACCTTCCGCACATGGCTGACACACTGCCATGGCATCCGCCCACCACCGCAAGGAGTCCGCCACTTCATGGACAGCACCACGACGGCCGGCATCTGGGACCGGCTCACCGGGATACAGACGGAACCGGATTGGAAGCTGGTGGTCGCGGCGGGCCTGGTCGCGCTGGCCGTCGTCGCCGTCCGTCCGGTGTGGCGGGTCGCCCGCAACGCGGTGACCATCGCGCACGAGGGCGGCCACGGGCTGATCGCCCTGCTGTCCGGGCGCCGGCTCAACGGGATCACCCTGCACTCGGACACCAGCGGGGTCACCGTCAGCCGCGGCAAGCCCTACGGGCTCGGCATGATCCTGACGGCCGCCGCCGGGTACACGGCGCCGTCCCTCCTCGGCCTCGGCGGGGCCGTGCTCCTCTCGGCGCACCGCATCACGCTGCTGCTGTGGGTGGCGACCGCGCTGCTGGCCGTGATGCTGATCATGATCCGCAACGCGTACGGGGTCCTGACGGTGGTGCTGACCGGCGCCGTCTTCGTCCTGGTGTCCTGGTTCACGCCGTCCGAGGTGCAGGCGGTGTTCGCGTACGCGGTGGTGTGGTTCCTGCTGCTGGGCGGTGTCCGGCCGGTCTTCGAACTCCAGGCCAAGCGGCGGCACGGCGGGGCGCCCGACTCCGACGCCGACCAGTTGGGGCGGCTCACCCACGTGCACCCGATCGTCTGGCTGCTGTTCTTCCACGTCGTCGCGCTGTGCTCGCTCGTCGGGGGCGGAACCCGACTTCTCGGCCTCTGAGACGGGGCCGCGATCAAGATCTGGGGTCCGGGGAAGCCACTAAAGTGGAGGCCATGACCGAGACCCCCGCGCTCCACGCCCTCTGGCCCGCCCCCCTCGCGGACGGGGCCGTCCACGCCACCGTCACCGTGCCGGGTTCCAAATCGGTCACCAACCGCGCGCTCGTGCTCGCGTCCCTCGCCGCCGAACCCGGCTGGGTGCGCCGCCCGCTGCGCTCGCGCGACTCCCAGCTGATGTCCGACGCGCTGCGCGCGCTGGGCGTCGGCATCGAGGAGACCGTCGCCTCCAGCTCGGCCGACGGGGACAGCGGCGAGGCCTGGCGGATCATCCCGGCGGGCCTGCACGGGCCGGCCACCGTCGACGTCGGCAACGCGGGCACGGTCATGCGCTTCCTGCCGCCCGTCGCCACCCTGGCCACCGGCGACATCCGCTTCGACGGCGACCCGCGCTCCTACGAGCGCCCCCTCGGCGAGGTCATCAACGCCCTGCGCGCCCTCGGCGCCCGGATCGACGACGACGGCCGGGGCGCGCTGCCCATGACCGTCCAGGGCGGCGGGGCCCTGGAGGGCGGCACGGTCGAGATCGACGCCTCCAACTCCTCCCAGTTCGTCTCCGCGCTGCTGCTGTCCGCCCCGCGCTTCAACCAGGGCGTCGAGGTCCGGCACACCGGCGCTACCCTGCCCTCCATGCCGCACATCCGGATGACGGTGGAGATGCTCCGGGCGGCCGGGGCCCAGGTCGACACCCCCGAGGCGGGGGGCGAGAAGAACGTCTGGCGCGTCGCGCCGGGCGCGCTGCTCGGCCGCGACATGGTCGTCGAGCCGGACCTGTCCAACGCCCAGCCCTTCATGGCGGCGGCGCTGATCACGGGCGGCACGGTCACCATCCCCGACTGGCCGCGCCGCACCACGCAGCCGGGTGACGCGCTGCGCCGGATCTTCACCGAGATGGGCGGCTCCTGCGAGCTGACCGACGCCGGCCTGGTCTTCACCGGCACCGGCAAGATCCACGGCATCGACGTCGACCTGGGCGAGGTCGGCGAGCTGACCCCCGGCATCGCGGCCGTCGCGGCGCTGGCCGACTCGGAGTCGATCCTGCGCGGCGTCCAGCACCTGAGGCTGCACGAGACGGACCGCCTGGCGGCCCTGACGGCGGAGATCAACGGGCTGGGCGGTGACGTCACCGAGACCGCCGACGGCCTCCACATCCGCCCCCGCCCGCTGCACGGCGGCGTCTTCCACACCTACGACGACCACCGCATGGCCACCGCCGGCGCGGTGATCGGCCTCGCGGTGAAGGGCGTGGAGATCGAGAACGTGGCGACGACCGCGAAGACCCTGCCCGACTTCCCGGCGATGTGGGCGGACATGCTCGGCGAAACGCCGCGGGGAGCGGGAGCGTAGGGCCCGTCATGCGCAGGTACGGCAAGAACACCGACGAGGACGACATCCGCCAGCGCCCGAACCCCAAGGGCAACCGGCCGCGGACGAACATCCGGCCCAAGCACGAGGACGCCTCGGAGGGCTTCGTCCTGACCGTCGACCGCGGCAGGCTGACCTGTCTGGTCGAAGACCGGACCGTCCACGCCATGAAGTCGCGCGAGCTGGGCCGCAAGGCCGCGGTGGTCGGTGACCGGGTCTGGATCGTCGGTGACCTGACCGGCAAGAAGGACACCCTGGCGCGGATCGTGCGGATCGAGGAGCGCAAGTCGGTCCTGCGGCGCACGGCGGACGACGACGACCCGTACGAGCGCGTGGTCGTGGCCAACGCCGACCAGCTGGCCATCGTCACGGCCCTGGCCGACCCGGAGCCCCGGCCGCGGATGATCGACCGCTGCCTGGTCGCCGCGTACGACGCGGGGCTGGAGCCGCTGCTCGTCCTCACCAAGTCCGACCTGACCTCCGCCGACAAGATCCTGGAGATCTACTCGACCTTCGGCCTGAACTACGTGGTCACCAACCGCGAGGAGCTGGCGACGGGCGACGCGGCCGAGCGGGTGCGCGAGCGCCTGAACGGTCGGATCACCGCTTTCGTCGGGCATTCGGGCGTCGGCAAGACCACGCTGGTCAACTCGCTGGTCGCCGAGGGCCGCCAGCGCGCGACCGGTCACGTCAACGCGGTCACCGGCCGCGGCCGCCACACAACGACCTCGGCGCTGGCCCTGCCACTGCCTTCCGGCGACGGCTGGGTCATCGACACCCCGGGCGTGCGCTCCTTCGGCCTGCACCACGTGGACCCGTCCCGGGTGATCCTGGCCTTCCCGGACCTGGTGCCGGGGACTGAGGACTGCCCGCGGGCGTGCGGCCACGACGAGCCGGACTGCGCGCTCGACGCCTGGGTGGAGAAGGGCCAGGCCGACCCGGCACGGCTGTACTCGCTGCGCCGGCTGCTCCAGACGCGGGAGCGGCGCGAGGGCGACTGACCCCGTCCGCGGGGTCGTCCGGCGGGGTGGGCCAGGGTTTACCGAAGGTCACATCGGGATAAATGCTCATCGCACCAAGTGACACGACGTCACCTGACGCGGGGAGGCACAAGCCATGGCGTGGCTGTTGGTCGTGGTTGCCGGACTCCTGGAGACCGGTTTCGCGGTCTGCCTCAAGCTGTCCCACGGGTTCACCCGCCTGTGGCCCACCGTCGCCTTCGCGTGCTTCGCGCTCGGCAGCTTCGGACTGCTGACGCTCGCGCTCAAGAAACTGGACGTGGGCCCGGCGTACGCGGTGTGGACGGGCATCGGCGCGGCCGGCACCGCGATCTACGGCATGGTCTTCCTCGGGGACCTGGTCTCCACCCTGAAACTCGTCTCGATCTCGCTGGTCATCCTCGGCGTCATCGGACTCCAGCTGTCCGGTTCGGCCCACTGAGCAGCGCCGAGGCGGCTCCCGTGAGCCGCAGCAGCGGGCCGGGACCGGCGTCGTCCGCGCACGGCGCGAGGACGTAGGACAGCGCGAGCCGTACGACGAGCTCGCAGCGCTGGGCCGGTTCCGGCGCGAGCGCGACCGCGGCCCGCTCGCTGACGGCGCGCACCAGTTCCGCGGGACCGGGCGCCGCCTGCCCCGGCCGTAACCCCATCGTGGGCGGCGAGGGCAGCGCCCCGTCCCAGCACCCGGTCAGCAGGGCCCGTACGAGGGGCTGCGCCCGGGCTTCCCGTACGGTCCACTCGGCTACGGCGGCGAGCCGTTCGGCGGCGACGGCCGGGCCCCGGGCGGCATCGGGGGTCAGGGTCTCGGAGGTCAGGGCCCGGTCCACGCCGTCGAGGTACCGGTCGGCCGCGCGGCGCACCAGGGCACGGCCGAGGCCGCCCTTCCCGCCGAACTCGTTGTAGAGGGTCTGCCGGGACACCCCGGCGACGGCCGCCACCTCGGTCATCCGCACGGCGGGCCAGGGGTGGACGGACAGGGCGGCTTCCGCCGCTCGCAGCAAGGACTCGCGCGCCGCAGGCATCGCCCGGCTCCCCCCGATAGGCTCCCCGCCAGAGTTGACGGAGCGACAGATTCTGTCAAGGGCGCCTGCCAGCCGCACTGTGGGACCCGTTCGCCGGTCCCCGGGAGTGTCGATACTGTTCGGGCATGCCCGAGTATGACGATGACCTGCGCCTTGCCCTTGAGCTCGCCGACGCCGCCGACGTCGCCACGATGCGGCGCTTCCGCGCCCTCGACCTGGCCGTCGAGACGAAGCCCGACATGACCCCGGTGAGCGAGGCGGACACCGCCACCGAGGAGATCGTCCGGGCCGGGATCCTGGCGGCGCGGCCCACCGACGCGATCCTGGGCGAGGAGTACGGCCTCAAGGGCGAGGGCCCGCGCCGCTGGGTCGTGGACCCGATCGACGGCACGAAGAACTACGTGCGCGGGGTCCCCGTGTGGGCGACGCTGATCTCCCTCATGACCGAGGACGCCGACGGGGTGTTCCGGCCGGTCGTCGGGGTGGTCTCCGCCCCGGCGCTGGGTCGCCGCTGGTGGGCCGCCCAGGGTTCGGGGGCCTTCACGGGCGGCGCTCTCGGCGAGACCGCTCCCCTCGGGGTGTCGAAGGTCGCGACCCTGGGTGACGCCTCCTTCGCGTACTCCTCGCTGAGCGGCTGGGAGGAGCAGGGTCGGCTGCCCGGCTTCCTGGACCTGACCCGCGCGTGCTGGCGCACGCGGGGTTACGGCGACTTCTGGCCGTACATGATGGTCGCGGAGGGATCCCTGGACCTGTGCGCCGAACCCGAGCTGAGCCTGTGGGACATGGCCGCGCTCGCGGTCGTGGTCCAGGAGGCGGGCGGCCGCTTCACCGACCTTGGCGGGGCGGACGGGGTGCACGGCGGGAACGCCGCGGCCTCCAACGGGCTGTTGCACGAGGAGATGCTGGACCTGCTCCGGCCGCGCGCCTGACCTTCCGCGCGCCGCCGAGTGCGCCGAGCACGCCCCCTTGTTGACCCTCCACCGCCGTGGGAATCTGAGGATCCCCCCGCTTGTGCGCTTGTGAAGCATTTCTCGAAGGAGTGCCTCGCCGGAGCACCCCACCCAAGCGGGGGCTCACCCAGGAGGTGGCTCTCTCCATGCTCGTCCGTGACGCCATGAGCACCGTGATCCTCACCCTCGGACCCGCGCACACCCTGCGTCAGGCGGCCTGCCTGATGTCCGGCCGGCGCGTCGGCGCGGCCGTCGTCCTCGATCCCGACCACAGCGGCATAGGCATCCTGACCGAGCGCGACATCCTCAACTCCCTCGGCGCGGGGCACGATCCCGACCGCGAGTCCGTGGGCGCGCACACCACCAACAACGTGGTCTTCTGCACCCCGGACGCCACCTTGCGGGAAGCGGCCGAGGCCATGGTCCACGGCGGCTTCCGCCATCTGATCGTGCTGGAGGACGGCGGCCCGGTGGGCATCGTGTCCGTACGCGACGTCGTCCGCTGCTGGGCGCCGGCCCGGCGCACCGTCCCCGCCTGACCCGCACCCACCCACACGCACACACGCACGCACGCACGCGCCCAGCCGGAAACGGCCGCCGGGCCGGAACCCCGACTGGGGGTTCCGGCCCGGCGGCCTGCTACGACAAGCGGACCGATCAGCCGCGAAGGGCCTGGACCGCGGCTTCCAGCCGCTTGCCGAAGTCGCCGTCCGCCTGGCGGAAGTTGTTGATCGCCCGCTCGGCGATGTCGTCGCGCGAGACCTTGGCGATGAAGCCGGAGAGGTTCTCGATCAGACGGGTCTTCTCGTCCTCCGAGTACAGGCGGTACAGGTTGCCCGCCTGGACGAAGTCGTCGTCCTCGGAGTGCGAGGGGGTGGCGTGGTTGCCCGTGCCACCGGTGACGGCGGTGGACTGCCACAGCGGCCGGTCGGTCTGGAAGGGGCCGCCGAAGCTGTTGGGCTCGTAGTTCTTCGCACCCTTGTGGCGGCCGTCGTACAGGAAGCCGTCACGGGAGTTGGTGCGCGCCTCGGTGGCGTGCGGACGGTTCACCGGCAGGTGGTCGGCGTTGATGCCGACGCGGTAGCGGTGGGCGTCGCCGTACGCGAAGAGACGGCCCTGGAGCATCTTGTCCGGGGAGGGACCGATGCCGGGGACGAAGTGCGCCGGGCTGAAGATGGACTGCTCGACCTCGGCGAAGACGTTCTCCGGGTTGCGGTTGAGCTCCAGCTTGCCGATCTCGATCGGCGGGTAGTCCTCGTGCGGCCACACCTTGGTGAGGTCGAACGGGTTGAAGCGGTACTCCGCCGCCTCGGCCGCCGGCATGATCTGGACCTGGACGGTCCAGGACGGGAAGTCCCCGCGCTCGATGGACTCGCGCAGGTCGCGCTGGTGGGAGTCCGGGTCCTCACCGGCGAGGGCGTTGGCCTCGGACTGGGTGAGGTTCTTGATCCCCTGGTCGGTCTTGAAGTGGTACTTGACCCAGAAGACCTCGCCGGCCTCGTTGTTCCACTGGAACGTGTGCGAGCCGTAGCCGTTCATGTGGCGGTAGGACGCCGGGATGCCGCGGTCACCGAACAGCCAGGTCACCTGGTGCGTGGACTCGGGCGACAGGCCCCAGAAGTCCCAGACGTTGTCCGGCTCCTGCGAGCCCGTGTACGGGTCGCGCTTCTGGGTGTGGATGAAGTCGGGGAACTTGATGGCGTCCCGGATGAAGAAGACCGGGGTGTTGTTGCCGACGAGGTCGTAGTTGCCCTCTTCGGTGTAGAACTTCAGCGCCCAGCCGCGGGGGTCACGGCGGGCGTCGGCGCCGCCGAGGCTGTCCGCGACGGTGGAGAAGCGCAGGAAGGTCTCGGTCTCCTTGCCGACCTCGGACAGGAACTTCGCCCGGGTCCACTGGGAGACGTCACGCGTGAGGGTGAACGTGCCGTAGGCGCCGGCGCCGCGGGCGTGCACCACGCGCTCCGGAATGCGCTCACGGTTGAAGTGCGCGAGCTTCTCCAGCAGGAGCTGGTCCTGGACGAGAACCGGCCCGCCGACGCCGGCGGTCTCACTGTTCTGGTTGTCGGCGACCGGAGCCCCGGCCTCCGTGGTGAGCGGTCCCTGCGTCACGTGCGCCTCCTGCGTCATTACTGCTGTTCCTGTCCTTGGCGTTTGCCGTAACCGATCCTACGATGGACTTTGTCTAAGTCAAGTAAGCATCCAATTCCGCACCGGTTCGGGATCTACACCGAATCGCCTCGCTGTTAGGCTGGCGTCTATGAGTGACCGCTTGCTGGAACGACTTCGCGGACGCGGCTGGCGCATGACCGCCCAGCGGCGCGTCGTCGCCGAAGTGCTCGACGGCGACCACGTCCACCTGACGGCGGACGAGGTGCACGCGCGCGCCGTGACCAAACTGCCCGAGATCTCTCGAGCCACGGTCTACAACACCTTGGGCGAGCTGGTGAGCCTCGGCGAGGTCCTGGAGGTCTCGACGGACCGGCGCGCAAAGCGGTACGACCCGAACGCCCACCGGCCCCACCAGCACCTGGTCTGCGCCCAGTGCGGCGCGATCCGCGACGTCCACCCGGCGGGCGACCCGATGGCCGACCTGCCGGACGGCGAGCGCTTCGGCTTCGTGATCTCGGCGGTCGAGGTGACGTACCGCGGGGTGTGCCCGAACTGCGCGGGCGCGTAACCGCGAGAGCGCGAGCACGGATACGGCGCCGGCCGGGGCGAACAGCCCCGACCGGCGCCGCTCCCTTTTGCCCTCGGCGTCCTTCGCGTGCGCTCGCCGCCACGACTTGCATCCGGAAACGACTCGAGGCCCGGATCCAATGGGATCCGGGCCTCGGGCCTTCAGTAGCGGGGACAGGATTTGAACCTGCGACCTCTGGGTTATGAGCCCAGCGAGCTACCGAGCTGCTCCACCCCGCGTCGGTAAACCTCACTGTACGGGGAGGTCGACGGCAGATGCAAATCGGTTAACGGGTGCACCCGGGCGGGGTACGCCCGCCCCCGGCAGCCCGGACAGGGCGCCGGCCCCGGCACCGGCCCGGTTGCGGATCAGGCCGAGAGTTCCTCGGCCAGGGCGTCGCGCAGCCGGGCCGCCCGCTCCGACACCTCCGCCGGACCCAGCTCCATGGCCCGCACGCACCACTTCTGCCCCTCGGAGAGGTCTCCGTGCCGGGCCGCGAGCAGCCCCAGGCGCAGGGCGGCCCGGCCGTGGCCGGCGACCGCGGCGCGGGTCCACCACAGGGCGGCCTCGGGCTCGCTGCCCTCCCGGGCCAGCAGCAGCCCGAGGTTGAAGGCGCCGTTGCGCGACCCGGCCTCCGCCGCCTCCCGGTACCAGCGCGCCGCCACGGCCAGGTCTCCCCGCGCGGCGGCCAGCATGCCGACGCGCACCTGGGCCCTGCGGTGCCCCTGCTCGGCGGCCCGCTCGTACCACTCCTCGCTCTCGGTCCGCGCGGCCCCGCCCGCCGGCTCGCCCAGCGCCACCGGCTCCGGCGGCGGGGCCAGCGACTCCAGCAGCGAGGCCAGCCGGAAGGCCGCCTCCGCGCTGCCGCCGCCCGCCGCGCAGCGCAGGTGCCGTTCGGCGG
>NZ_JANFAK020000203.1 GCF_024721315.2 Streptomyces sp. Isolate_45 | reverse complement strand
CCTGGCCTTTCTCGGTCTCGCCGCCGCCCTCTGCTGCTACAAACGGCTCGTCCGCCTCACCACATAGGACACGGTCTTAGCCCACGCGTTCGATGCGCGCCCGCCGGATCAGGTTCTTGCCCGGCTCCCGCACCTTGTCGAAGGCCGCGTTGTTCAACAGGACACAGCTGCCCGACGGGCCGTTCACCGTCACCGTGGTCGCCTGAGCGTTGTCCAGATTCGTCACCTTCAACTTCGTCCCCACCGGGAATGTCCCGCTGCTTGCTGCCGGCGGACCCGCCTCGCCCGAGAACGTCACCGTTGACCCCGGACACACCCTCTCACCCGTGGCAGGCGGCACCACTTGTCCACCCGCTGCACTCGCAGGCGCGTCACCGCCACCTTCCACGCGTTCGATGCGCGCCCGCCGGATCAGGTTCTTGCCCGGCTCCCGCACCTTGTCGAAGGCCGCGTTGTTCAACAGGACACAGCTGCCCGACGGGCCGTTCACCGTCACCGTGGTCGCCTGAGCGTTGTCCAGATTCGTCACCTTCAACTTCGTCCCCACCGGGAATGTCCCGCTGCTTGCTGCCGGCGGACCCGCCTCGCCCGACAACGTCACCGTTGACCCCGGACACACGACGTCAGGGATGGCGGCATTGCCGGGCGCCATTGTGGCGACGAACCCTCCCGTCACCAGTGCTCCCGCGGCGACAGAGAGGACGAGCTTCTTCTTGGAACTCATGGTCCGCTTTCGGGACATTGGCACTCCTCGATCCGATGGACGCTGTCCTCCCCCCGTCCTTCATACGGGCCGACATCATGGTCGAGTGCGGTCTTGTCACTGCCTTACAAATTCTTCCCGCGAGGGGTTGCGCTGTGACAAGTCGAAGCCGGTATCAGGGCGATGGGGCCTTGACCCTGGGTTTTGGACACCGGAGACACTTGGATCTTGATGGTCCAGGAGAACCGAGTCCCTGTGGGGATGAAGATTGCCCCGCAGAGTTCAAGGCGGACGCGGTCACGTTGTACCGCTTCGAGGCAGGGAGTGCCGATCATGTCGGTCGCCGGTGGTCTCGGGGTGAACACCGAGACGATGCGGAACTGGATCCGGGCCGCCGACGGCCGCCGACGTGGCGCCCACTCCGAGCCGCCGCCCGCAGGAGGATCCGTGAGCTGGAGGAGGAGCGCGAGATCCTCCTCCAAGGCGGCCCGGTATTTCGCGACGGAGACGCGCTGGTGAACCGTTACCAGTTCGTTGACGATCACCAGCGCCGACACGGCGTGAAGCGGCTCTGCGACATCCTCGGCCTGGCCCGCTCGAGCTTCTACTACTGGCGACGCACCACATCCGCGAGAGCGGCCCGCCAGACTGTCGAAGCCGGGATCGAGGCCCGGACGCGCAAGGTCCATCAGGACTCCGCCGGTACCTACGGAGCCCCCGGAATCACCGCAGAATTCCGCGACGAGGGCGGATCGGCGTCAACCACAAGCGCGTCGCCAGGATCATGCGGACCATCGGGCTCGAGGGAGTCCGTCTGCGCCGCCGGCACCGGACCACCGTCGCGGACCAGGCTGCGGCGAAGGCACCGGATCTGCTCGGACGTGACTTCACCGCATCCGAGGTGAACATGAAGTAGGTCGGCGACATCACCTATCTGCCGGTCAGCGTTTCGAAGCCCCTCTACTCAGTGGTGCCAGGCCTGGCGTTCCGCAGCGCGGGGGTCGTGGGTGAGGGTCCAGTCCTGGGCGATGCGCATGGTGGCGCGCCGTTCGGTGTCGTAGGTGGCCCAGCCGGGGTCGCCGGTGTGGGCGAAGGAGGTCCAGGCCGCGCGCATCCGCGGCGCCAGGTCCGCGGGTGGGGTGCCGGTTCCCAGCAGTGCGTGGGGGCCGTGGAGCTGTGGCAGGTGGGTGGTGTGGAAGACGAAGGGGAGTTCCATGGTGTGGGTGGCGCCCAACTGTCCGTCCAGTGCGTTCGAGCGCCATGCGAACTCGTAGGCGTAGGTACGCGCAGTGCCGCTCGTGGAGGCGGTGGCGTGTGCGTCGGCGAGGTGGCGGGTGCCGTTGCCGAACAGCGCGGCGCCCAGGATGGCGGATCGTAGTTCGCCGTCCGTGGCCTGTGGGTTTCGGGCGCGGTAGGCCGCGACGAGGCCGGCGGGCGCGTGGTGGGTGCGGGCGGCGGTGGCGTTCACGTCGGCGGGGGTGGAGGTGGTCAGGAGGCCCAGGGGAGCGAGGTAGAGGTTTCCTTCCTCGGCGGTGCCGCCCACCAGCAGATCGATGCCGTGGCCGGCCGGGTGGGCGTCGGCGGCCTGCTGGTCCGCGACGAGGCTGAACGGCGTGATCCCGGCCATGGGGTCGGCATGGGTGGGGGTGGCGAGGTCGAGGCCCGTGAGCTCGGGCATGATCTCGACGAACCGCTCGTCGCTCACGGCCGCGAATGCGTCGAGGTGGGGCCGGACGTCCAGGGTGCGGGCGGCCGCGTGGGTGGTGCGGGCGGCCTGCTCGGGCGTGAAGGCTCCCTCGACGGTGCCGCTCTGGACGATCGCGCGCCGGAAGAGACCGGTGGCGGGTGCGGCGGTCAGGATGGCGCCGACGATGATCGCTCCGGCGGACTGGCCGAACAGTGTCACGTTGCCCGGGTTACCGCCGAACGCACTGATGTTCTGCTGGACCCAGCGCAGTGCGGCGATGACGTCGAGCAGTCCCCGGTTGTCCGGTGCTCCGGGTACATGGAGGAACCCGGGGATGCCCAGGCGGTAGTTGACGGTGACGAGCACGACGCCGTCGCGCGCGAAGGCGCTGCCGTCGTACAGCGGGGCCCGGGTGGAGCCGGCGGTGAATCCGCCGCCGTGGACGAAGACCATGACCGGAAGGTCCCGGCCCGCGTCCTCGGGTGCCCGGACGGTGAGGGTGAGGTAGTCCTCTCCCTTGATCCATCCGGGGCCGAAGAACGGGGACATGTCCAAGGTCCCGAAGGCGTCGCGTCTGGCTTGCGGGGCAGTGGGGCCGCGTCGGGTGGCGTCACGCACTGCGGGCCAGGGGGCGTGGGGGCGGGGCGGCTGGAAGCGGTCGCGCCCGGTGGGGGGTGCGGCGTAGGGGATGTCGAAGAAGACGGTCGTGCCCGGGTGGCGCCGTCCGAGGACGGCGCCACCGGCGGTGGTCACGACGGGCTCGGCAGGGATGTGCATGGTCGGCCCGTGCTTTCGGTCGGAGGCGGATGCGTAGGTCGGAAGTCAGAGCCGGCTGAAGGGGGCCCATCGCTTGACGGCGAAGGCGCCGGCGTCACGCCGGACTTCCAGCGCGCCGTGGCCGGCGAGGTGTGCGGGCAACACCAGGGCGTTGTGGTCGGCGGCCCGGCCGAGGATCTTGTGGCGGGTGGCGCGGGAGGCGGCCGGGTCCTCGCAGAAACAGCTGTTGTGATCGGGCTCCATGATCTGCAGCGGCGTGTGCAGCAGGTCGCCGACGAACACCGCGCGGTCGCTGCCGGAGGCCAGGGTGAGCACGCTGGAGCCGGGGGTGTGGCCGGGTGCCGCCTCCAGCCGCAGGTTGGCGTCGATGGTGTGGCTGCCCTCCCACAGCAGGACCTGGCCGGCGGCGTGGACGGGCGCGATGCTGTCCTCGAAGACGTTCTCGTTGACACCGCCGGCGATGTCCGGATGCGTCGCCGGGTTCCAGCGCTCGAAGTCGGCCCGGGGCATCAGGTAGGTGGCGTTGGGGAAGGTCGGCACCCAGACGCCGTCGACCAGGCGGGTGTTCCAGCCGACGTGGTCGACGTGCAGGTGGGTGTTGATCACGAGGTCCACGTCCTCGGGCCGGACGCCGGCGCGGGCGAGGTTGCCGAGGTAGTCCAGCCGCAGGTGGTCCCACGCCGCGACGGCCGGGCGGGACTTGTCGTTGCCGACGCCGGTGTCGATCAGGATGGTGCGGCCTTCGCTGCGCAGCAGCCAGGTCTGCATGGCGACGTGGACCATGGCGTCGTCCGTGCCCAGATGGTCGGGCACAAGCATCTCGCGGTGGTCCTTCCACGCCTGCTCGGGCAGGTCGGGGAAGAACTGGTCGGTGGGCATGATCGGCCCGTGCATTTCCTCGATCCGGATGACAGTGACGTCACCCAGAGCGATCTCGGGCAGGTCGTGGGCGTCGTGCATGGGTCCTCCGTGAAGTGTGGGTCGGTGGGTGCCGAGAGCCTGGGCTCAGCAGCCCAGCCGGGCGAGGACGAGGTTGGGGTCCTGCGAGGTGAGGTAGGCGGCGCTCATGACGTGGACGATCCGGCCGTGCAGCGCGATGGAGGTCGGACCCTGGAGGCCGTCGGCGGCGGTCAGGACGGTGCTACGGGTGCCGTCGGACCGGATCAGGACGACCTGGTTGACGGTGTTGAGGGCGGCGGTGATCTCGTCGCCGCGGCCGGTGAAGGCGAAGTCGTCGATCCCGGTCAGGCCGGTGGCGGTGACCCGGGTGGTGCCGGCGCGCCCGTCGGCGAGGACCGGGATGCGCAGGACGGTGCCCTTGTCGAGGTTGGTGGCCCAGAGCGCCCCCTTGTGGATCTTCAGGCCGTTGGCGCCGAGGAACCCGGCGGGGGCCAGCGCCGGGTCGGTGGACCAAGCGGTGGCGGTGCCGCCTGAGGCGGGCACGCGCCAGATGGTGCCGAGGGCGGAGTCGGCGACGTACAGCGTGCGGGTGCGGGCGTCCAGGGCCAGACCGTTGGGCAGGCCGGCCGCGGGCAGTGCGGCGATGCGCTGCGGTCGGCCGCCCGGGCGCAGACGCCATACGCCGGTCAGATCCGCGGTGCCGGTGGCGTAGAGGAAGTACAGGGTGCCGTCGTCGGCGCGGACGATGCCGGTGGTGAGCGGGAAGCCCAGGGCCGGGGTGTGGACGCCGCCGTCGGCGGGTTCGGGCAAGGTGGCCAAGATTCGTACGCTGCCGCCGCGGGAGACGGCGGCGACCTGGCGGGCCTTGGCGAACGTGGCGTACGCGGTGCCGTCCGGGGCCAGCGCGAGGTTCTCGGGTGTCTGGCCCTTGGCCAGGTCGAAGTGCACGGCGGTGCGCGCGCTGCCGAGCGGAGCGGAGGCGGCCGACGCCGGGGCCGGAACGGCCATCGCGACTGCGGCGGCGGACAGGACGGCGGCCTTGGAGAGCTTGGAAAGCTTGGTGAACACGATGTTCCTTCGCTGTTTTCAGGCATGCGGCAGCGGTATGCCGACGCATGGGGGAGAAGGGTGACGGACATGTCCGGCCGGGATCGGCACGCACGCGCGGGTGCGTGCCGACCGCGGGCGGGGTCAGCCGACGCTGAGCCGGGTGTCCGAACTCGCAGGGAGGGTCCGGGTGCTGCTCCGGTCGATGACCCGGGCGAGGAGGTCCAGAGCGGCTCGCGAGGGTGAGCCCGCCGAGGTCGTGGCGACCACGACGCTGGGGCCCGGCCCCTGGCTCAGGGTCTGCTGCATGACGGTCAGTGGACCGACCAGCGGGTGCCGCATCTCGTAATCGGTGACCGTGCAGACCTTGACCCGGTGGTCGGCCCACATCGAGGCGAAGTCCTCGCTCTGCGCGCTGAGCTCGCCCAGCAGCGTGTGCAGTGCGGCGTCCTGCGGGTACTGACCCGCCACCAGGCGCAGGTTCCCCACCACCGCTCGGGCCTTGGCCGGCCAGTCCGCGTACAGGTCGCGGGTGTGGGCGTCGAGGAACACCAGCTTGGCCATGTTGGGGCGATGCGCCGGTACGTCCGGGGCACCGGGGTCTAGGTGTCCGGCGAACAACGCGTGGCCCGGCCGGTTCCACGCCAGGACGTCACTGCGCCGGCCGATCACGATCGCGGGGACGTCCCCGAGCGCGTCCAGGAGCTGGGCGGTGGCCTCGCTCACGCGCTCCGGCGCCGGGCGCCGCCCGTTGCGGGGCTTGGCCGATCGGGCCAGGTCGTGCAGGTGCCGGCACTCGGACTCGTCCAGCCGCAAGGCTCGGGCGATCGCGTCCAACACCTCCGACGAGGCGTTGAGAGAGTGCCCCTGTTCCAGCCGGGCGTAGTAGGAAGCGCTCACCCCCGCCAGCAGCGCCAGCTCCTCACGCCGAAGCCCCGGCACCCGCCGGCGTTCCCCGTACGTCGGTACCCCGGCCTCGTCGGGTCGAAGCCGGGAACGCCGCGTCCGCAGGAAGTCCCCGAGCTGTGATGTCCCGTTCATGCCTCCGAGTATGGGTCGGCCCGCTCCAGGCAGCCCCTCCCTGTCGGGGATAGGCACGAGGGGGTCTGGCTCCCCGCCTCGAAGCGCGGTGAGCTGGGTCTCACCGCATCCCGCACCCGTCCAGGAGGACGCCTTGAGCACCGCGACCCGCGAACACGACCCCTTCGAGACCTTGAACGCAGCGGATTTCGCCTTCACCCGGCGCACCTGGATCGACGACGCCCCCGCACGGGTCTACGACCTGATCAGCGACGTGTCGACGATCCACCGATGGAGCACCAACGCCACCGACGTCGCCTTCGACGAGGACGCCGGACCCCAGGTCGGCTCCTGGTTCAGCGGCCTCAACCGCAGGGACGGCAAGCAGTGGACCACCCGCTCCCAGATCACGCAGGCCGACCCCGCCTCCGCCTTCGCCTTCGTCGTCGGCGGTGCCCAGGACGGCATCGTGCGATGGAGCTGGACCTTCCGTCCCCGGGGACGCGGAACCGTCGTCCAGCAGTCATGGCAACTCCTGCGCCTCGACCCGGTGCTGGGCACCACGCGCGGCGACCTCGACGCCCTGCGCGACTACATGGCGGACAGCGCCGAAAGCACGCTGATCTCCCTCTCCCAATGGATAGCCGAGGAACACCACCCCGACACCGCCCGCAGCCAGTGACTGGATCTCCAGCTGCCGGCTACGGGGCCTGAGGATCCCCCGACGGTCGCGCGCCGGGGCAGGGTTCGCGCACATCGGGTGCGGCGGAAATCCTGGAACGGCGCCCGACCTGCCGAGCCCATTCCACGCCGAGTTCGGCGAGGGTTGCGTGCTGGATGATAGGCGCCAGGGAGTCTTCATCGGCTGGCGACATGGGTGTTCATCGGACTGTGGGGCGCTGGGCCGGGCTGACTGGGTAGAGGGGGACGTTCTCCCAGCGTGAATCGGTGCCTCCTTCCCGGGCCCGACGGTCCGGCGCGCCCACGATCTCCCGTATCGAGCCGAGGCAGGCGTGAACCGGTGATCACCGGAGCAGACGCCTGTTCCATGCCCGAGGAGTCCGCCCAGCTTGTCGACGCCATCACGGTGGCCGTACGTGACGGGGACGATCACCGCATCGCTGTCCTGCCAGACCGGTTCAAGCACGTGGCCGACCTTCCCGACCTGATACGACTGCGGCACCGGCTCATCGGCACGCCCACTCGACACGGTCCATGCCCACGGTCGGCGGCTGCCTGGCCCGGGTCGCGCGCGGCCCCGTGCCCCGGAGGCCGGAGCTGGTGTGACGTGCGGGTCGCCGGATCGTTTCAGCAGATGTGAATGTCGCATTCCGATTGTTGAGGCTCGTCCCCCGTCGTCCCGCCCGCCGCCGGCCACACCGGTCCCCGCGCCCCGACAACACTGACGGTGTTCCGGCCCCGGTGGGGGAGACGACGTGATCGAGCGGTCCTTCTACTGGTGTCGTGCATGCCGCGGGCCCCTCTACGCCACCAGTTCCCTCGCCATCCCCGCCGGCCGGGACTGGGAGATCGACCATCAGCAGCCGGGGACGTGTGCCAACCGGTATCTGATGCCCCTGACCGGCAGGGCCACCGACCCGGAAGATCTGCCCAACGCTCCGCGCGTCCTGCGCCCCTTCGGATTCTGAACCCACCAGGTCGTGGTTTCCGCCCGCGAGGTTACGGGCTCAGGCTAGGTGGTGCAGCCGTCGCCTTGGGCCGCGGGCGAGGTCAAAGGCGGTGATCCGGTGCGTGGTCGCGGGGTGTCCGCCCCCGCGTGGTCAGGGGCTCCGGAGACAATGGAGCCCATGGGGACGTGCTGGGTGTACCAGTTTCGGGATGGCCCGGAGCGCCAGGTCGTCGAGGTTTTGGCCGATGGGGACGGGAGGCCCCGGCAAGTCCAGGTACGGGAGTGCGTCGGTTCGGGTGGGCTGGTGGACGGGTTCGTCCTTCGGCATTGCGACGCGATGGCCCGGGTGGCCGTCTATACCTGGGTGCGGCGGGGGAGGCCCGAGCCGGTGACCGCTCAGTTGCTGGAGCTTCTGGCCGAGGTCTGCCCGCAGGAAAATACCTGGTAAGGCTACTCAGTGCCGATGGATGAGCGGCCGCCGGAGCAGGCCCACGGATGTGGACCAGGACCGATCGCCGTCAGTGGAGCCGAACCTGTCGGTGCCGTGGCGCGAGAGGGCCGGCGGCGCCGATCCTCGCGGGCGCGCATGCCGCGCGGGCCCGCGTCGGCAATGTACCCGGGCCGTCACAGCCGGCGGCGGTTGCGGCCTGGCTGTTGGTATTCGCCCGTTCGGGGCGTGTGGGCGGGGAGCCCGGCGGTCATGGTTTGGGAGCGGGCGGTCCGGTCGTTGACGGTGCTGAGGCGTTGGTGAGGTCGGCGCCGGTGGCGGCGTCCCGGTGTGAGTTGTGGACGCCGTGCCAGTCCAGGCACATGACGGTGGCGTCGTCGTCGAGATGGCCTTGGCCGGCGTCGACGATCGCTTTGATGAGGGTGCGGGCGGCTTCGCGGGGGTGCAGTGCGCGGGTGCGGATGATCAAATCCGGCAGGTCGAGGTTCTCGGCGTTGCGCTCCAGCATGCCGTCGGTCAGCATGACCATCCGGTCGCCCGGGTGCAGGTCCATCCCACCTGCGACTCACCGCCCATGACTGAGACTGTGACGGGAGATCGTCCAGGCCGTGCACGACGGTGACGATCCGCGGATCCGGAATCTGCTCGTGGAACTCGCGGCGGTGGCCGACACCGACGCCCTTCTTCACCTGCGCCGGCGGCTGTACGACAGCGGGGCCGCACCGGGCCCCGCCACTGACGAGACCCTGTCGCCGAGAAGTGATGGTCCCGCCCCGCCCGACTGGGCTCAGGGGCGGAACGACTGCTCCTGCCGCGCCGGCGTCGAGTCGGTGAGCCGTCGCCGTTCAGGCGTCGAGGGACGGAAGTGACCGAGGTTCAAGATTGCTGCCATGCCACTCACGCCTTGGTCCTTCGTCCTGTGACATGGGAGCCGGCCGCGTCTCCATCGGTGCGGATCCGGGCTCGGGGTGCCGGATCCGCTTCCGAAGGCCTCGAAGGGGACGGCGGCCCCGTCGCCGGGCGAGGTGGCGGGGCCGCCACACGTATGCCGGCCCGGGATGGAACGGGCCGGTGGGCACGTGTCGTCGCTTTCAACGTGCGCGGTGGTGGTGCGTCACGCGGGTTGGGCTGTTCAGGTGTGCAGGCGGCCGTTGGGACCGTCCTGGGTCTCGGCGTTGTCGTCGTTGAACCAGTAGTCGCCGGCGGCGAGGTAGCGGAAGGAGTGGGTGCTCGCGGCGGGCAGGGCGACGGTGACGGCCCGGTTGCCGTCCTTGCGGGGGGCGAGGGTGTGGATGCCGGGCTGCCAGTTGTTGAAGTCGCCGACCACGCTGACCGGACCGGGCGGGGTGTCGGCGGGCAGGACGAAGGTGACCTCGGTGCGGTCCTCGCGCGGGCGGCGCTCCAGCATGACGATCGGCTCCTGACGGACGAAGGTGGACGGGTTCGGCTCATCTTCGGCATCGGGACCACGACCCGCACGCCGACACGTCCGCACCCGGCCCCCACCACCATCACGACAATCCGTGGTCGAGGAAATGCGGAAAGTGATGTCTTGTGTCAGTTTGGCGGGAGGCGGAGCAATCCGTACCCCAACGCATCAAGGAGTGGCTGTCATGGGCGGTAAGCAGGACAAGCGCCAGGAGCCGGGCAAGGGCCGCGAGGAGCAGCAGCGCCCGCAGCGACCCGGTCAGAACCCGGTGCGCCCGGTGCCGGGCACCCCCTCGCGTGGCGGTGAGCGCCCGCAGGAGATGGAGCGGCGCCACGAGGAGGACTTGGGCGACGAGCGCCTGCGCAACAACGCCTTCTGAGTCGAAGCGGCACCCCACGCACGCAGAACCCGGCCGGGCCCGTAGTCACCCGGCCGGGTTCTGTTCTGCCCTGTGGCGGGCCAGCACAGCAGGCCGCCGTATCGGTGGTGTGGCCTCTTGGAACGGGAAGCCCCAACATGACCTGCGTGTGCGGGGCGGGCGTTGCAACTCTTGCCGCAGACTGCAGGGGCCCGCACGAGCTACATCTGGATCCGCTTCGGACGTACGCCTTCAAGCCCGACACATCCCTGTGATCATGAGCTCCTTGACGCCTTCGGACCGGTGCCCCTGCCGGACACCGTGACTCCTTAGCTGTATGAGGTGTCTTTGTCCGCGATAGCCGGAGGCAGAGGTCTGTCCCGTCTTCGGGGGCTGGCGGTGCCGCAGAGGTACCTGCGCGGGCGGTTGCAGCGGTAGTCGACGGCGTTCGGGCCGCGCGGCTTCAGCGCGACGCAGGCAGCAGCCGTGGGACGGGTGGTAGCCGCGTGGCTCAAGGTGTGGGTGGCGCCAGGTCCAGGCCCTCGATCATCCGCGGGTTGTTCAGGATCACTCCGGCCCACGGCCACCCGATATCAGGCTACGTACTCGGCCGACTCAGGGATTCAGTATCAGGTTCTGAACCCCCACGTACGCCGTTATCCGCCGCGGCCCGCCTGCTCAAGCCCCGTCGATGCGGTCGAGGAGTGCCTTGGCCTTGCAGGTGCGATAGTGGTCCGGCCCGAAGACCGCCAGGCATGCGTCGTACGCGGCCGCGGCCCGCGGCTGGGCCTCGGTGCCACGGCCGAGCCCGAAGAGAGCCGTCGCTGCTGCCAGATCGACCGTGCCGGTCGCCGGCCGGTAGTCCCCCTCGGACAAACTGCGACGCATCACGTCGGCACGCTGCACCTCGGCCAGGGCCTCCGCATGGCGGCCCTGCCCACTGAGGCTATCGGCCAGAGCAAGCCGCAGGACCAGCCTGAGCGGGTCGGGTTCGAAATGGGTGGCGAGCACCAGACGCACCAGCACCTCGGCCTCCACATGGCGGCCCAGAGCAGCGAGGGCGTAGACCTGCCCGTTACGGGCGCCCGCCGCTATGAACTGCATGTCCGGCCCCGTGCCACGGTCCGCGAGCTGCGCGACGGCCGCGCACTCCGCCTCGCATTCGCCGTACAGGCCGAGAGCAGCCAGCTCCTGCGCGCGGTCCGAGCGCAGCTTCAGGGTGTACCGGTGCTCGGAGCCGTAGTCCCTGACGAAGGCCGGCAACAGCTCGTCGAACATGGCGACGGCATCGGCATGACGGCCTTGGGCGCCCACCGTGACCGCGGCGATGCCCATCGCGAGCGGCCCGTAGTGCGCGTGGCGCGGCCGGAATGGGCCCGCGGCCACGGAGCGTGCCTCCGCCTCGGCCTCGGCATAGCGCCCCGCCCGGTACAGGACCGCGGTTTGAGCGAAAGGGGTCCCTGCCATCCGACCTGCATCGTTCCGGCGACGCCAACGAAAGAGCCTCATGCCCGGAGCATACGAACAGCGTTCACCGGCACCGGCGCGGCCCCCTGGCCAACCGTCTTCGTTACGCCTGCGGTCAGGGAGTTTCGAGGCACAGTCTGTCCGTATCACTGCCGCGAACCCCGGAGTTCAGGAACAGGTTCTCACCTTGTCGTTCAACGGTCACGTGATCATCAATCCCATGCGTTGAAGAGCAATCCGCCCAACGTGGTGATGTCGTAGAAGCGAACCTGACGCCACTCGCCCTGGGTAAGAACTGAGGTGTCCACGTCGGAGAGAGGCGTGGAGAGCTGCTCGCTGCTCAGAACCACGAAGCCCGTCTCCGCGAAGGTATGGGCCCATGATGGAACGGGGAGAAACTCTTCTCGGTACCAATCTCGGCGTTCCTGAGCGAAGGCGATCCAGGGTTGATGGGCGTGACAAAGGATTACGCTCTCGCGTGTGCGATCGACGACCGAGGCGACGTGGAAGGTCCGGGGGTAAGCCTGCTCCTCCAGCTCGCCCACCTCGCCTCCAGCGATGCGGGCGGCTGCGTGCAGCGCGGTCCGGAACGCTCTCAAGTCGGTTTCCGGAAGCGGACCGTCTTTCGGCACGTAGAAACCCGTCGCACCCCGCGGCAGCGTGAAGCCTGCGCTCCCGTCATTGACCATGTCGCATATCTTGCTCCACGCGCGACCCGCGTGGTTGTCGTGGGTGCTCTGAACTGCGGGTTCATGAAGTGCGGCGGGGCTTCGTCCCAGTTCTGTGGTGGGCTGGGCGGCTGTATGCGTCGCCGGTGGCCAAGACGCTGCCCACATCATGATGGGTGGCCGGGCGGCAGTTCTGTCGAACCCTGCGGCCGGCCTGGCCCGGGTTGGTACGGTTCGGTGCGCCGGCGGGGGATCCGGTCTTCGCGTGCAGGTCTCTGAACCCCCTGCGGACGCGGGCGGGTGTCAGTTTGTTCGGCGCGGCCGGCTTCTCCCAGGGCCTGCGGAGGTCGGTGGCCGGGGAGCGGGCGAGCCGGAGCTGGGCATGGGCGGCGATCACGAGCCAGGTCCACCGGTCGGCCGCTTCCGAGCTGCGAAGCCGGGGCTTGGCCCAGCCGAGTGTCTGCTTGAACAGGCGAAATGTGTGCTCGATGTCGAAGCGGCGGAGGAAGGACTGCCAGCAGCGGTTGACGTCTGCTTCGGCGGCGCCGGTGCGCGACCACCACAGCCAAACCGGCTTGTTGACCCCGCCGCTGGGCAGCTTCGATGCGCCGGGTGATACGGCCATCGGTGCCGATGAGACGGCCCAGCGGGCCGACACCCACTTCGCCGGAGATCCGTTGGACAACTCACCCGTGCGGGCGGCCGGATTCACAGGACAGGCGGCCCCATCTGCGGCGCGGCGGCCCTGACCGGCCGCAGCCCAAGAGGTCCACGCGGTAGTGCCACCGGTCACGGCGACCCGCTCCTGCGGTCGGCGTGACCGCTCCACCGCGTGGTGGTCAGTCCGGCCAGACAACCCGCGAGGCCCGTTGGTGTCCTGTGGCGGTCGCGCGGGCGGTTTCGCGGGAAGGCAACCGCAGATACCGTGCCCTAATCGGAAAACACACAATGTGAGCGCTGGACGCGCGTGATGTGACGGCCCGAAGATGCCATTTCGCTATGAGCTCGTAACACGGGGACCGGCTGCTGGACATCGCGGCCGGCTGCGGCGGCACCGAGGTTGAGTTCACCCCGGCCCCGCAGGGAAGGTCGGCAAGGCGGAGGGCCGCCGCCCCATGAGG
>NZ_JANFAK020000202.1 GCF_024721315.2 Streptomyces sp. Isolate_45 | reverse complement strand
GGGGGACTTGAACCCCCACGCCCGATAAAGGGCACTAGCACCTCAAGCTAGCGCGTCTGCCATTCCGCCACCCGGACCAGGTGGTCGGCCCCGGTTTCCCGCGGCGACATGGACAACAATAGCAAAGGATCGGAGGGGTTCCGACCACATATCCGGGGCGCCCGTGCTCCGCCACGCCGCGCTGACCTGCGCGCATGCCTGACGCCGGGTTGCGGGACGGACCGTCTCGCGGGGCGGGGGCGCCGGGCGATCGACGCCCGCCCCGGGCCGCACCGGGCGTCGTCGACCCGGCACGCGGAGGAGGCGTCGCCGGCCGCGCCTACGGGCAGTGGATGACCTGGCCCGCGTAGGAGAGGTTGCCGCCGAAGCCGAACAGCAGGACGGGGGCGCCGACGGGGATCTCACGGCGTTCCACGAGCTTCGACAGGGCCATCGGGATGCTGGCCGCCGAGGTGTTCCCGGAATCCACGACGTCACGCGCGACGACGGCGTTGACGGCGCCGATCCGGGCGGCGAGCGGCTCGATGATCCGCAGGTTGGCCTGATGGAGGACGACTCCGGCGAGTTCCTCCGGGGTGATCCCGGCCTTCTCGCAGACCTTGCGGGCGAGCGGCGGCAGCTGGCTGGTGGTCCAGCGGTAGACGGACTGGCCCTCCTGCGCGAAGACCGGGGGCGTGCCCTCGATGCGCACCGCGTGGCCCATTTCCGGTACCGACCCCCACAGGACGGGCCCGATGCCCGGCTCCTCACTGGCCTCGACGACGGCCGCGCCGGCGCCGTCGCCGGTGAGCACGCAGGTGGCGCGGTCGGTGTAGTCGGTGATCTCGGTCATCTTGTCGGCGCCGATGACCAGGGCGCGGGTGGCGGAGCCGGCACGGATCGCGTGGTCGGCGGTGGCCAGGGCGTGCGTGAAGCCCGAGCAGACGACGTTGATGTCCATGACGGCCGGACCGCCGCCCATGCCGAGCTTGGCGGCGACGCGCGCGGCCATGTTGGGCGACCGGTCGATGGCGGTGGAGGTGGCCACCAGGACGAGGTCGATGTCGTCGGGGATCAGTCCGGCGTTCGCGAGCGCCTTCCCGGCGGCCTGGTAGGCCAGCTCGTCGACCGGCTCCTCGGGTCCCGCGACGTGACGGGTCCGGATGCCGACCCGGGACCGGATCCACTCGTCGTTCGTGTCGACCATGGCCGCGAGGTCCTCGTTGGTGAGCACTTTCGCGGGCTGGTAGTGCCCTAGCGCCACCACGCGTGAACCGGTCATGGGCGGGGTCCCCCTCTGTACGGAAGTCAGGATTTCCCAGCTTGGCCTGCTACCGGCCGGTACAGGGGCGCGTGACCCGACAGGAATCTCACACCGATGTTTGGAGAATTCCGAGCAACTTCCTGCCGGGGGCGTCGTGCGCCGCAGATCCGCGAGAATGTCCTCGTCAGGTGCACGACGAGGACAGAACGGATGGGCGATCGCCATGGGACGGGTCACCGAGCGGCGCCGCGTCGTACGGATCCGGGACGGGGTGGTCGGGGTCCGCCCGGACACGCTGGTGGCCGAGGAGCCGCTGGAGATCCGGCTGAACGGGAAACCGCTGGCCATCACCATGCGCACACCGGGTGACGACTTCGCGCTGGCCGTCGGCTTCCTCGTGAGCGAGGGCGTGATCGCGCACGCCTCGGACGTCCGCGCCGTGACCTACTGCGAGGGCGCCGCCGAAGACGGTTCCAACACCTACAACGTGGTCAACGTGCAACTGGCCGCGGGAGTGCCGCTGCCGGACATCACCCTGGAGCGGAACGTCTACACGACCTCGTCGTGCGGTCTGTGCGGCAAGGCCAGCCTGGACGCGGTCCGCACCGCGACGCGCTTTCCCGGCATCGCCGCCGATCCGGTACGGGTCACCCCGGAGCTCCTCGCCGAGCTGCCGGACCGGCTGCGGGCGGCGCAGAAGGTGTTCGACCGGACGGGCGGGCTGCACGCGGCGGCGCTCTTCTCGGCCGGGGGCGAGCTGCTCGACGTACGGGAGGACGTGGGGCGGCACAACGCCGTGGACAAGATCGTCGGGCGGGCCGCCCAGGCCGGCCGGCTACCGCTGACGGGAGCGGTGCTGCTGGTCTCGGGCCGGGCGTCCTTCGAGCTGGCGCAGAAGGCGGTCATGGCCGGGATACCCGTACTGGCGGCGGTGTCCGCGCCGTCCTCACTGGCGGTGGACCTGGCACTGGAGTCGGGGCTGACGCTGGTCGGCTTCCTGCGGGGCCGGGACATGAACGTGTACGCGGGCGAGCAACGGATCGTACTGCCGGGCGCGTAGCGGGCGCGGTGGGCAGCCTCGCGGCGGTCGGTGCGTGCTCCCGGCAGGCCGGGCGGAAGCCCGCGTACCGGACGTACTCGGGCTTCCGCCCGGTGCGGCGGGAGCGCGTGCCGGCCGCCGTGAGGCGGACGGGAGTTCGACGACAGGCCCTAGCGGCGGCGGCCGCGGCGCGGGGCGGGCGCCGGCTTGGGTTCCGGCGGGTCGATCCGGTGGAGGTCGAGGGTGGCGGGGAGCGGGGTGCTGCCCGGTCCGCCGGACTCGGCCCAGGCGATGATCTCGTCCGTCGCTGTGTCGTCCAGGGCGAAGCCGAACCAGACGGCGCGCGCTCCCCGGCGGCGGTTCTCGGTGGTGGGTTGGACGACGATGACGTTGGCCTGGGCGCACGGGCCGAGGCAGTCGCTCGTGCGGACGGCCAACCGGCCCTCCGACGCGGCGGCCGCCTCGCGCAGCCGGGCGAGTTGGCCGACGTGGTCGGAGCCCGGGTTCTTGCGCGGGTCCCCGCAACAGCAGCCCCGGCAGACCACCAGGGTGCAGGGGCGTGGGGCGTTGGCGGCGAGCGGGCGTATCCAGGTCACCGACGCACGTTACCGGCCCCGTGGGGCGGGGTGTTGAACGGCGCGGGAGACCTCCGCCACATCGGCGGGGACGTCGGTCACCGGGTCCTGGGCGCGCCGTCGGGCCACGACCGCACAGACCATCAGCTGCATCTGGTGGAACAGCATCAGAGGCAGTACGGCGAGGCCGGCCTGGGGGCCGAACAGGACGCCGGCCATGGGCAGCCCGACGGCGAGGCTCTTCTTCGAACCGGCGAACTGGATGGCGACGCGGTCCTCGCGGTCGAACCCGAGGCGCTTGGTGCCGTACCAGGTGACCAGCAGCATCACCGCGAGGAGCACCGCCTCCACGACCATCAGCGCGCCGAGCCGCGGGAGGCTGACCTGGCGCCAGATCCCGGCCGTCATGCCCGCGCTGAAGGCGGCGTGGACGACGAGCAGGATCGAGCCGCGGTCGACGTATCCGAGGACCTGCCGGCGGCGGACGAGGAAGCCGCCGACCCAGGGGCGCAGGACCTGGCCGAGGAGGAACGGCAGCAGGAGCTGTACGACGATCTTGAGGAGGGAGTCGAGGGAGAAGCCGCCCGAGCCGCTGTCGAGCAGGGCGGCGGCGAGCAGGGGGGTGAGGACTATCCCGACGAGGCTGGAGAAGGAGCCGGCGCAGATCGCGGCGGGGACGTTGCCCCGGGCGATCGAGGTGAAGGCGATGGACGACTGGACGGTCGAGGGGACCAGGCAGAGGAAGAGCAGGCCGCTGTGGAGGGGCTGCGTGAGAAGGCCGGGTACGAGGAACCCCGCGGCCAGGCCGAGCAGCGGGAAGAGTACGAAGGTGCAGGCCAGCACGGTGAGGTGGAGCCTCCAGTGGCGCAGGCCCGCAAGGGCCTCGCGGGTGGAGAGGCGGGCGCCGTAGAGGAAGAAGAGCAGGGCCACCGCGCCGGTCGCGACACCGTTCGCGACGCCGGCGGCCTGGCCCCGGACGGGGAACAGGGCGGCGAGGCCGACGGTCCCGAGCAGGGCCAGTACGTACGGGTCCAGGGGGAGCCAGGACGGGAGTCGGGGGCGGCGCATGCGGGGGCTCACTTGCTGTCGGGGTGGTACGGGCCGGGGCCTGACCGGGCCGGCGGGGTCGGCGGGTCGGGCGGGACCCCCGGGCCGGACACGGCGCGGGCCCCGCGCCCATCGTCGCCAATCCCCGGCCATCGGGAAACCAGCACACCGCACTGACTGTCATCACGGGATGCGATGACCACATGGGCACGGGTGCCCAGCGGTGTCGCCATCGGGGGGCGGTCGCCGGCCTGCGGGCCGAGCGCCCTGCGGCCCCGTCCGCGAGGGCGCGCCGTGCTCCTCGACCCGGGTGGGGGGCGGGTTCACCGGACGGGGCCCGCTGGGCTCCTCGTCGATGCGGGGGACCGCGAACGTCGGGCTCGCCGTGGGCTCGGCGATCGCCGGACTGGGACTGGTCGCGGACAGCCGGGGCTGGTACGTGGGCGTGATCCTGGGGGACGCGGCGACCTTCGCGCCGGCCGCGGCCACGACGCTGCGCATCCCTGCCGTGGCGCCGGTGGGGGCGCCGCGCACCGGCCCGCGGCTCACGGCCCTGCGCGACCGTCCCTTCCTCGCGTTCACGATGCTGGACGGGCTGATGTCCATGCACTTCTACCTCCTCGAACTGGCGCTGCCGCTGTGGATCGCCACGGCCACCCACGCACCCCGCTGGGTGGTGTCCGTGCTCTTCTGCATCAACACGGCCTGCGTTCTGCTGCTCCAGGTCAGGGCCACGAAGGGCACGGAAACGCTCGCCGGCGGTGCGCGCGGCCCGACGCGCGGGGCTCGTCATCGGCCTCGCCTGCGTGTTGTTCGCCCTGGCGGGCGGGCGGTCGACCTGGCTCGCGGTCGGGCTGCTGGCCCTGGGCGCGTTGGCCCACGTGGCGGGCGAGCTGTGGCAGTCGGCCGCCGGCTGGAGCATCTCCTTCGGACTGGCCCCGGCGGAACGCCACGGCGAGTACCAGGCGACCTACTCCACCGGGTTGTCGCTGTCGCGCATCTTCGCCCCGGCCGTCCTGACGCTGCTGGTGGTCGGCTGGGGCGTCCCGGGCCGGCTCGTGCTCGGGGCCCTGTTCGCGTCGGTGGGCCTGCTGATCTCCCCCGTCGTCCGGTGGGCCACCCGCACCCGCGGGACCGCGGACGAGCCCGCCGGTGCAGAGGTCTGAGCAATGGTGTCCGTCCGTGGTCGCGGACGGGGTGAACACGGAGAACAAGAGGGAGTACGACAGACTTTGTCCATGCGAATCGTGATCTTGTGTGGTGGAGAAAGCGCTGAACGCGACGTGTCGTTGGCGTCGGGAAGTTCGGTCGCCCGGGCGCTCCTGGAGCGCGATCACCAGGTGGTCCTGGTCGATCCCGGTGCCGAGGAGCCGGTCCTGGCCGGTCCGCTCCGCCCCGGCGACGGGGTGGACGCGTTCGCGGTGGGCAAGGAGCCGCCGTCCGCGGCGGGCCGACGGTTGTTGCGGGAACGCGTGCGGGCCCGTCTGACGGAGGGGCCCGTCCTGGACCTCCTCCGGGAGGCGGACCTCGTGTTCCTGGCGCTGCACGGCGGCTGGGGCGAGGACGGCCGCGTGCAGGACCTCCTGGGCGCGGCGGGCATCCGGTTCACCGGCGCGGGCAGCGCGGCCTGCGCGGCGGCGTGGCACAAGGACCGGGCACAGGCCGCGCTGGCCGCGGCGGGACTGCCGGTGGTCGAACGGGCGGTGTGGAGGCCGGGCCCCGGTGAGGTGCCGGAGGAAGTGCGGCGGCTCGTCGCCGCGGGACCGGTCGTGGCGAAGCCCGTGGCGGACGGGTCCAGCGTGTCGGTGCACCTGGTGGACTCGCTCGCGGAACTGGCGCTGGTCGCCGCCGGGACGGGACCCGACGGGGTCGAGCTGTTGGTGGAGCCGTTCCTGCCGGGACGGGAGTTCACCGTCGCCGTGGTGGGTGACCAGGTGCTCCCCGTGGTCGAGATCGAACTGACCACGCCGTTGTTCGACTACACGGCCAAGTACCAGCCCGATGCGGTGACCGAGGTGTGCCCGGCCCGGGTGCCGACGGACTTCGCGGACCGGCTCCAGGAGCTGGCGCTGCGCGCCCACCAGGTCCTCGGCTTCGGCACCGACGTGTATTCGCGCACCGACTTCCGCTGCGACGCCGCGGGCGAGCCGATGTGCATGGAGGTCAACGCGCTCCCGGGGCTGACGGCGACCAGCCTGCTGCCCCTGGCCGCGACGGGTGCGGGGTGGACGTACCCGGATCTGATCCAGCACATCGTGGACCTCGCGACGCGCTGACCCCGGCCGGGACCGACCACGGGGCGGGGAGCGGCATCACGTCGAGGCAACGCTCCCCGCCCGACCTCCGCCATGGGGGGTTTCCCTTTCGCGATGAGCCGATCGATCGCCGTCGCGCTGCGCGCGACCGCTGCCGTGCCGTCGCCCGCGGGCGTTCGAGAGCCCGCGAGAGAGCCCCGTCGATGCCGTCCGATCGGCGGTTCGGGCGCCAACCGGGGCAGGGGATGCACCACCGTCAACGGCGGCCGCGCCAGGACCCGTTTACCCCAACTCGCCTTACACATGGGCGGGTTGATCACTCACGCCAATCGTTGGGGTGCATCATGACCGCAGAGTCCAGCGTGCTCACACCCCCTCGGGCCCCCGCCTCCGCCCCCGCCAACGGCACGCTCCTCGCCGCGCTCGGGGTGGCGGCTTTCTCCTTCAGCTTCCCGGGGACCGTCTGGGCGCTCGACGGGTTCGGGCCCTGGAGCGCCACCGGGGTTCGCGGCGTCTTGGCCGCCGCGATAGCCGTGGCGGCCCTGCTGTGGACCCGGGCACCGCTTCCGGCACGCACCGACCGGATCGCACTCGCGGTGGTCGCCGGCGGGTGCGGGTCGGAGCGTTCGTCCTCTGGTACCAGGGCATGGGCCGGATCGGTGTGCCCCGGGCGAGCCGGCTCCAGCCGGCCCAACCGCTGCTGACGCTCGTCTGGGCCGTGCTCCTCCTCGGCGAACACCTCAGCCCGGCCGCCCCGCTCACCGCGGTCGTGGTACTCGCCTGCATCGTCGTCACGCAGCGGGCCCGGGCGTCCTGACCACCCCGACGCCCCGGTCGGGCGGCCCGCACGGGTCGGGTCGGATCCCGACGGCACGGCCTAGCATGGCCGCATGTACGACCCCGTTCAGTTGCGTACGTTCCTCACGGTGGCCCAGACGTTGAGCTTCACGCAGGCCGCGGACCGGCTCGGGGTGCGGCAATCCACCGTCAGCCAGCACGTGCGGCGTTTGGAGGAGGCGACCGGGCGGGCGCTCTTCGTGCGGGACACGCACAGCGTGGCGCTGACGGAGGACGGCGAGGCGCTGCTGGGGTTCGCGCGGACCATTCTGGAGGCGCACGAGCGGGCGGCCGCCTGGTTCACGGGGACCCGGCTGCGCGGGCGGCTGCGGTTCGGGGCGTCGGAGGACTTCGTGTTGACCCGGCTGCCGGAGATCCTGGAGGGGTTCCGGCACGAGCACCCCGAGGTGGACCTGGAGCTGTCGGTGGAGTTGTCGGGCACGCTGCACGAGCGGCTCGACGCGGGCCGGCTGGACCTGGTGCTGGCGAAGCGGCGCGGGCCCGGGGACGAGCGGGGTCGGCTGGTGTGGCGGGACCGCATGGTGTGGATCGGGGCCGAGGGGCTGCGGGTGGATCCCGAGCGTCCGGTGCCGCTGATCCTCTTCCCGCCGCCGGGGATCACCAGGGCCCGGGCACTGGAGGTGCTGGAGCGGGAGGGCCGGGCCTGGCGCATCGCCTGTACGAGCGGCAGCCTGAGCGGCCTCATCGCGGCGGCCCGCGCGGGGCTGGGAGTGATGGCGCACACCAGGGGGTTGATCCCGCCGGGGCTGGCCCGGGTGGGGGGTCTGCCGGAGCTGGGGCCGGTGGAGTTCGCGCTGCTCCAGGGTCGGCGTCCGACGCCGGCCGGTGAGGCCCTGGCGGCCGCCGTCCTCGCGGGCGGGGACCGCCTCAGCAGGCCGGCGTAGACCGGTCGGCGGCCCGCCGCCGGAGCACGCCCGGGTGATGTCCGGGTCGATTTTCGCCGGTTCCCGTCGGGGCCGCGCCCCGGGGCGGCCCGCTCCGTACGGGCCCGCCCGGATCCCGCCCCGGGCCTCTTCCCCGGGGGTGGTCGTCGCCCCGGCGACAGCGCCGGGCCCGCGGTGGTGTGCCGCAGGTCCGGGCGGGGGGACGGGCGCGGTTCCGGGCCGCCGGGCGGGGTCCCGGGCCGGGCCGTAGGGATCTTGTGGAGGTTTCCCGGGGGCTGCCGGGCGCGGGGTCCGGTGGGGTAGCGTCGCGGCGCCCCAGGGAGAGGAGCGGGATGTTGCGCGAGTTCACCGTCCCACCCGTGGTCACGAGCGTGCCGGTCGGCGGTCTGGCCGACGTGGTCTTCGAGTACGCGGGGCAGGATCCGGACCGGGTGGTCCTCGGCCGCAAGACGGGCGGGGTGTGGCGCGACGTGACCTCGCGGGAGTTGGCCGGGGAGGTGCTGGCGCTGGCCAAGGGGCTGCTCGCGCAGGGCATCCGGTTCGGGGACAGGGTCGCACTGATGTCCCGTACCCGCTACGAGTGGACGCTGTTCGACTTCGCGCTGTGGGCGATCGGGGCGCAGCCGGTGCCGGTCTACCCGACGTCCTCGGCGGACCAGGTCCAGTGGATCCTCCGGGACGCGGACTGCGTCGGATGCGTGGTGGAGGACGAGAACCAGGCGATGACGGTCGGATCGGGCATCGAGGGCCTGCCCGGGCTGCGCCGCCTGTGGCAGCTCGACGCGGGCGCGGTCGAGGAGCTGGTGGCCGACGGCCGGACGGTGGCCGACGACGTGGTGCACCGGCACCGGCGGGCCGTCACCCCGGACGCCGTGGCGACGGTCATCTACACGTCGGGGACGACGGGCAGACCCAAGGGCTGTGTGCTCACCCACGCGAACTTCATGTTCGAGGCCGACACGATGGTGGCGCGCTGGGAGCCGGTCTTCCGGGCGGGGCCGGGCGAGGAGGCGTCGACGCTGCTGTTCCTGCCGCTGGCGCACGTCTTCGGGCGGATGGTCGAGGTGGCGGCGGTGCGGGCCCGGGTGAAGTTGGGGCACCAGCCGGTGCTGGCGGCGGCGGAACTCCTGCCGGACCTGGCCGCGTTCCGGCCGACGTTCGTCCTGGGGGTGCCGCACGTCTTCGAGAAGGTCTTCGCGGCGGCCCGTCGGAAGGCGGAGTCGGAGGGGCGCACCGGGCCTTTCGACCGTGCGGTGGAGACGGCCGTGCGGTACGCGGAGGCCCGGGAGGAGAAGGCCTTCGGGACGGGGGCGGGACCCTCGGCGGGGCTGCGGATGGAGCACCAGCTGTTCGAGAAGCTGGTGTACGGGAAGGTCCGCGAGGCCATGGGTGGCCGGGTGCGGCACGCGATGTCGGGCGGTTCGGCGATGTCGAGGCGGCTCGGGCTGTTCTTCGACGGCGCGGGCATCAGGGTGTTCGAGGGGTACGGGCTGACGGAGTCGTCCGCGGCCGCCACCGCGAACCCTCCGGGGGCGACGAAGTACGGGACGGTGGGGCAGCCCATCCCGGGCAGCGCGGTCCACATCGCGGAGGACGGGGAGGTGTGGCTGCACGGCGGGCACATCTTCTCCGGGTACCTGAACGATCCGCGGGCGACGGCGGAGGTGCTGCGCGGCGGGTGGTTGGCGACCGGGGACCTGGGGCGGCTCGACCGGGACGGGTACCTGACCATCACCGGGCGGAAGAAGGAGATCCTGGTCACCTCCAACGGAAAGAGCGTGGCGCCGACCGCGTTGGAGGAGCGGGTGCGTTCGCATCCGCTGGTGTCGCAGTGCGTGCTGGTGGGCAACGACCGGCCGTTCATCGCTGCGCTGGTGACCCTGGACATGGAGGGGGTCGCGCACTGGTTGTCGCTGCGGGGGCTGCCGCAGCTGACGGCCGGCGAGGTGGTCGGGGATCCGGAACTGGCGGCCGAGGTGCGGCGGGCGGTGGTGGCGGCCAACACCCTGGTCTCGCAGGCCGAGGGGATCCGCACCTTCCGGGTGCTGGCCGAGCAGTTCACGGAGGAGCGCGGGCTGTTGACCCCGTCCCTGAAACTGAAGCGCCGGGCGATCGAGAAGGCGTACGCGCGGGAGGTGGAGGAGCTGTACCCGTCGTGACGGCGTGCCCCGGGCGATTGAATCTGACGGTCCGTCATTTCACTTGGTGATTAATATTGACGGTGCGTCAGCTCGCGCACAGAATGCGGGGATTCCGACCCGAGGGGGATCCACCCATGCCGCGACCCATCCGCGCCCTGGCCGCCGTGGCGGCCGCCCTCGCGCTCGTCACCGCCTGCAACTCCGCCTCCAACCAAACCGACCCGGGCAAGCCGGGGGGCGGGGACCCGGCCGTGCGCGGCGTGAGCGCCGGTTCCATCAAGGTCGGCGGCATCGTGTCGATGACGAGCGCGGGCGGCTACAGCAAGAAGGACACCGACCTCGGGGCCAAGGCCCGCTACCTGCGGGCCAACGCGGAGGGCGGCGTCCACGGCCGGAAGATCGACTACATCGGGGCGGAGGACGACGGCCAGGACCCCGGCAAGAACCTGGCCGCCGCCCGCAAGCTCGTCCAACAGGACAAGGTCTTCGCGGTCTCCCCCATGAGCTCGGTGACCTTCTCCGGAGCGGACTTCCTGGAACAGGAGAAGGTCCCCACCTTCGGCTGGGGCACCCTGCCCTCCTTCTGCGGACCCAAGCACATCTACGGGTTCAACGGCTGCCTGGTCCCCAGCCCCGGCGGCACCATCAACCAGACCTGGCCCGAGGGCATCGGCCAGGTCCTCGGCGGCAAGCAGGGCAAGTCGGTGGCGATCATCGCGAACGACAGCGACGCCGGGAAGTTCGGCATCCGCACCTTCCAACAGGGCTTCACCAGCGCCGGGTTCACGGTGTCCTACGCCAAGGCGTCGGTCCCGGCGACCGCCGTGCCCAGCGACTGGTCCGCATACGTCAAGGACATCCTCGGCAGCAACGGCGGCAAGGCCCCCGACGCGGTCGTCTCCGTCATGCAGACCCCCAACAACATCGGCCTGTTCACCGCGCTCAAGCGCGGCGGCTACCAGGGTCTGCTGACCGACCCGACGGACTACGACCCGGGGTTGCTCGCCAAGGACGCCACCAAGCAGGCCCTGGACGGGGTGCACGTGCTCCTCCAGTTCGAGCCCTTCGAATCGGAGAGCGCCGGCATGGCCCGCTTCAAGGCGGACATCAGGGCGGCGGCGGGCGGCCAGGACGTCCCCCTCAACATGCACATGTTGACCGGGTACATGTCCGCCGACCTCTTCCTGGCCATCGCGCAGAAGGCCGGGAAGGACCTGACCGTCACCTCGTTCCAGGCCGCCGCCCAGGGCTTCTCCGACACCGGCACCCTCGTCGGCGACCGGTCGGAGCCGAAGGGGCAGAAGGACAGCTTCGGCTGCGGAGCGCTCGTGCGGCTGAAGGACGGCAAGTACGAGGTGTCCGTGCCGTTCAAGTGCCACGAACCGATCCCCTTCGGCTGAGGGCCGGGGCAGCGGGATGGAGGACCTGCTCGTCTTCGTACTGAGCGGCCTGGTGTCCGGCGCCCTGTACGCGCTGCTGGCCACGGGGCTGGTGCTGTCGTACTCGGCGTCCGGGCTGTTCAACTTCGCGCACGGCGCGACCGCCTACCTGTGCGCGCTCACCTTCTACGAGCTGCACTCCGGGCTGGGCTGGCCGGCCGTTCCCGCCGCGTTGCTGGTGGTGTGCGTCCTGGCCCCCGGACTCGGCTGGGGGTTGGACCGGCTGATGTTCCGGCGGCTCGCCCGGGTCGGGGAGACCGCCCAGATCGTGGCGACCATCGGGCTGCTCGTGGCGCTGCCCGCCGCCGGACTGTGGACGGTGGAACTGCTGGCCGGCGCCGGCGCCCCCGTCAAGCCGGCCGAGAACCAGTTCGGGCTGCCGGGGGTGGGGCCGAGCCCGGCCAGGTCCTGGCAGCTCGCGGACGGCGTCGGCGTCGACTCCGACCAACTGATCACCTGGGTCGTCACGGCGGTGGTGGCCGTCGCCCTGTGGGTGCTGATGCGGCACACCCGCCTCGGCCTGCGACTGCGGGCCGCCGTCGACAACCGTTCGCTGACCGAGCTGCGCGGGATCAGCGCCGACCGGCTGTCGTCGGTCGCGTGGATGATCTCCTCGGGTCTGGCGGGGCTCGCGGGGGTGCTCGCGACCCCGCTGCTGGGGCTGTCCGCACACGACTTCACCCTGTTCCTGTTCGTCTCGGCGACCGCCGCCGTCATCGGCCGGTTCGCGTCCGTACCGCTCGCGTTCGCGGGCGGGTTGGGGCTCGGAGTCCTGCAGAACCTGGTCGCCGGCTACGCCTCCTTCGCCGAGGGGATCACCGGGTTCCGCACGGCGGTACCGTTCCTGATCCTGTTCGGGGGGCTGCTCGTACTGACCCGACGGGCCCGCGCCGCGGGGGTCTCCGCGGTCGAGGTACCGTCCCCGGACCATCTCGCGGGCGCGTCCTGGAAACGCCGGTGGGGTGGGTGGGCGGTGGCCGCCGCCCTGCTGTGCGTGGCGTTCTACACCGTCACCACCCCCTTCTGGACCGGACTGCTCGCGCAGGGGCTGGCCATCGCGCTGGTGTTCATGTCGTTCACCGTGGTGACCGGGCTCGGCGCGATGGTGTCGCTGGCCCAGGCCACCTTCGTCACCGGGGCCGCGCTCGTCGCGGGTCTCCTGATGAGCCGGGGCTGGCCCTTCGTGGCGGCGCTGGCGGTGGGAACCTGCGTGGCGGCCGTGCTCGGGGCGCTGGTCGCGCTGCCGGCGCTGCGGCTCGGCGGGCGTTCCCTCGCGCTGGCCACGCTGGCCCTGGCCTTCCTCGCCGACCAGGTGCTCTTCCAGCTGCGGTGGTTGCGCAACGGGGACTCCGGGTGGTCCGTCCCGCGCCCGGTGATCGGTCCGCTGGACCTGTCGGACGACCGGGCCTTCGGGGTGGCCCTCGTCGTCCTGGCCGCCGTCGTGGCCGCCGCGCTGGGCGCGCTGCGCGATTCGCCGTCCGGGCGGGCGATGCTCGCCGTACGGTCGGCGCCCGCGGCGGCCATGGCGTCCGGGGTTTCCGTCCTGCGCACGAAGCTGATGCTGTTCATGCTGTCGGCCGGCCTGGCCGGTTTCGGCGGCGTCATGTACGCCTCGTTCAACACCCGGATCACGGCGACCGACTTCACGGCCATGACGGGGCTGGTGTGGCTGGCCGTCGTCGTGGCGGCCGGGGTCCGCCGGCCGCAGTACGCGGTGGTGGCGGGGCTGGTCTTCGCCGTGGCCCCGCGGGTGCTGGCGGATTGGGTGACGGAATCGGCGCACCTTCCGGTGATCCTGTTCGGGCTGGCGGGACTGGCCCTCGCCAACGATCCGGACGGATACTGCGCGGCCCTTCCGGTGCGCCGGGCCCGCCGGGCGGCAGCCGC
>NZ_JANFAK020000201.1 GCF_024721315.2 Streptomyces sp. Isolate_45 | reverse complement strand
CCCCCCCCCCCCCCCCCCCCCCCCCCCCCCCCCCCCCCCCCCCCCCCCCCCCCCCCCCCCCCCCCCCCCCGCGGCCGGCTACGCGGGAAACTTGCGGTCGACCCAGCGGAAGGTGAACTCGATCAGGGTCGCGGCGCCGGCGGCGATGGCGACCGCGATCCACGGCATGGTCACGCCCACCAGCTTGAGCTGGAAGAACTCCTGGAGCCAGGGCACGACGAGGACGATCAGGAACGCGCCGCCCATCGCGCCGACCAGCCCGACGCGCCACCACGTGTACGGGCGGGCGATGATCGCCAGGACCCACATGGAGGTCAGGAACAGGGTCAGCGTCGCGGCGCTGGTCTCGGCGTTGAGGGCGTCCGGGCCGCTGTAGTGCGCGCGGGCGACGATGTACGTGATGAAGGTGGCCGTGGCCGCGATGACGCCGCCGGGGATGGCGTAGCGCATGACGCGTTTCACGAAGTGCGGCTTGGCGCGTTCCTTGTTCGGGGCGAGGGCGAGGAAGAACGCCGGGATGCCGATGGTCAGGGTGGACAGCAGGGTCAGGTGGCGCGGCAGGAACGGGTACTCGACCTGCGAGCAGACCACGAGGACGGCCAGCAGCACCGAGTAGACCGTCTTGGTGAGGAAGAGGGTGGCGACGCGGGTGATGTTGCCGATGACGCGGCGCCCCTCGGCGACCACCGACGGCAGGGTGGCGAAGCTGTTGTTGAGGAGGACGATCTGGGCGACGGCCCGCGTCGCCTCGGAGCCGGAGCCCATGGAGACGCCGATGTCGGCGTCCTTGAGGGCGAGGACGTCGTTGACGCCGTCGCCGGTCATGGCGACGGTGTGTCCGTTGGACTGGAGGGCGCCGACCATGTCCCGCTTCTGCTGCGGGGTGACGCGGCCGAAGACCGAGTTCTTGTCGAGGACGGCGGCCATTTCGGTCCGCTCGGTGGGGAGCCCCCGGGCGTCGACGGTGTTCTGGGCGCCGGGCAGTCCGAGCTTGCCCGCGACCGCGCCGACGGAGACGGCGTTGTCACCGGAGATGACCTTGGCCTTGACGTCCTGGTCCTCGAAGTAGCGCAGGGTGTCGGCGGCGTCGGGGCGCAGCCGCTGTTCGAGGACGATGAGGGCGGTGGGCCGGACGCTGCCGGCGACGGCGGCGTCGTCGAGTTCGCGGGTGGAGCGCGCCAGCAGCAGGACGCGCAGGCCCTGCTCGTTGAGGCCGTCGATCTCCTCCAGGGCGGGGTCGCCGGCGGGGAGGAGGACGTCGGGGGCGCCGAGCAGCCAGGTGTTGTTCTCGCCGTCGCCCTCGCTGAAGCTGGCGCCGCTGTACTTGCGGGCGGAGGAGAACGGCAGGGATTCGGTGCAGCGCCATTCGGCGCTGTCGGGGTAGGCGTCGATGATCGCCTGGAGGCTGGCGTTGGGCCGGGGGTCGGACTCGCCGAGGGCGCCGAGGACCTTCTTGACGTAGGTGGGGTCCGCGCCGCCGAGCGGGCGGAGCTCGGTGACGTCCATGCCGCCCTCGGTGAGGGTGCCGGTCTTGTCGAGGCAGACGACGTCGACGCGGGCGAGGCCCTCGATGGCGGGCAGTTCCTGGACGAGGCACTGTTTGCGGCCGAGCCGGATGACGCCGATGGCGAAGGCGACGGAGGTGAGGAGGACGAGCCCCTCGGGGATCATCGGGACGATGCCGCCGACGGTGCGGGCGATGGCGTCCTTGAGGTTGTTCTCCTTGACGACGAGCTGGCTGATGATCAGCCCGATCGAGGTCGGGATCATCATCCAGGTGACGTACTTGAGGATGGTGGAGATGCCGGAGCGCAGCTCGGAGTGGACGAGGGTGAAGCGCGAGGCCTCTTCGGCCAGCTGGGCGGCGTAGGCCTCCCGGCCGACCTTCGTCGCGGTGAAGGCCCCGCCGCCGGCGACCACGAAGGAGCCGGACATGACCTGGTCGCCGGGCTTCTTCAGGACGGGGTCGGCCTCGCCGGTGAGCAGGGACTCGTCGATCTCCAGTCCGTCGGCCTCGCCGACGACGCCGTCGACGACGACCTTGTCGCCGGGGCCCAGCTCGATGACGTCGTCGAGGACGATCTCGGAGGTGGAGATCTCGGCGGTGGCTCCGTCGCGGCGGACGCCGGGTTTGGCCTCGCCGATGACGGCGAGCCCGTCGAGGGTCTTCTTGGCGCGCAGTTCCTGGATGATGCCGATGCCGGTGTTCGCGATGATCACGAAGCCGAAGAGGCTGTCCTGGATGGGCGCGACGATCAGCATGATCACCCACAGGACCCCGATGATCGCGTTGAAACGGGTGAAGACGTTGGCGCGGACGATCTCGGTGGTGGAGCGCGAGGAGCGGACGGGGACGTCGTTGACGTCGCCGCGCGCGACCCGTTCGGCGACCTGCGCGGTGCTGAGGCCGGCCGGCTTGAAGCGCGGGGCGGGCGGTTTGACCGGGTGCACCGGATCGAGCTCGGCTCCCGCGTCGATGGCGGCGCCGGACCGCTCCGGCCCGTCCTGGTCGGTCTTCGCCCGCTGCGTCATGCTTCCGACCGTAAACGGGGTTCGAACGGTTCACCCGCCGAGCGGTCGCAAGATCCGACCTGAGGATGAGCGGAATCCTCCCCTGGTCCCCCCGCGTCCCGACCTCGTGTCCCCCGGCGCGACTACCGGTCGGTGTCGGGCGCGGCGGCGGGGGAGGCGGCGTCCCGTTCGACCTGCTCGGCCGCGTGGCGCTTGAGTGCGGCGTCGCGGCCGCGGACGTACCAGATGCCGATGAGGCCGAGCCCGCCGCCGGCCGCGCAGGTCCACAGCCACCACAGCAGGTCACGGTCGGCGAACCAGCCGTAGAAGGGGAGCTGGACGACGAACAGGGCGAACCAGAGGATCGTTCCGCCCGTGATGGTGGCCACCACCGGGCCCTCAAGGGGCTCGGGCGCCTCGTGTGTCGCTGTCCACTTCGCCATGACGCCCAGTCTAGGTGGCCGGTTTTCGGGTCTACGCGCGGAGATGGACTGGCCTCCAGTGATGTGTTCATACTGAAACGGTTTGCCTACGGCCTGATTCGTTCGTACGAACCACCTAATAGACCAGTTTGAGGACCGCATGAGCACCTCGGCACCCGCCGCGGCCCCCACCACCGGCCTGGACCGCTACTTCAAGATCTCGGAACGCGGTTCGACCGTGGCCCGCGAGGTCCGGGGCGGTCTGGCCACCTTCTTCGCGATGGCCTACATCATCGTGCTCAACCCGATCATCCTGGGCAGCGCGAAGGACATGTACGGGCACCAGCTCGACGGCGGCCAGCTCGTCACCGCCACCGTCCTGACGGCCGCCTTCACCACCCTCCTCATGGGCGTGATCGGCAACGTCCCGATCGCGCTGGCGGCCGGCCTCGGCGTCAACACCGTCGTCGCCCTCCAGCTGGCCCCGCGGATGAGCTGGCCGGACGCCATGGGCATGGTGGTCCTCGCCGGCTTCGTGGTGATGCTGCTGGTCGCCACCGGCCTGCGCGAGCGTGTCATGAACGCCGTCCCGCTGGGCCTGCGCAAGGGCATCGCGATCGGCATCGGCCTGTTCATCATGCTGATCGGCCTGGTCGACTCCGGCTTCGTCTCCCGGATCCCGGACGCCGCGCACACCACCGTCCCGCTCCAGCTCGGCAGCGACGGCCACCTGCACGGCTGGCCGGTCCTGATCTTCGCGGTCGGCGTCCTGCTCACGCTCGCCCTGCTGATCCGCCGGACGCCGGGCGCGATCCTGATCTCCATCGTGGTCATGACCGTGATCGCCGTCGCCGTCCAGCTCGTCACCGACCTCCCGGGCCTCGCCTGGGGCCTGACCGTGCCCGAGTGGCCGGGCAACCCCGTGGCCGCGCCCGACTTCGGGCTCGTCGGTCAGGTCAGCCTGTTCGGCGGCTTCGGCAAGGTCGGCCTGGTCACCGGCATCCTCTTCGTCTTCACCGTGCTGCTGTCCTGCTTCTTCGACGCGATGGGCACCATCCTCGGCGTCGGCGACGAGGCCAAGCTGATCGACGCGGACGGCAACTTCCCCGGCATCAACAAGGTGCTCCTGGTCGACGGCCTGGCCGTCGCCGCGGGCGGCGCCACCTCGTCCTCGGCCACCACCTGCTTCGTCGAGTCGACGGCCGGGGTCGGCGAGGGCGCCCGTACGGGTCTGGCCAACGTCGTCACCGGCGGCCTCTTCGCCGTCTCGCTGTTCCTCACGCCGCTCGCCACGATGGTCCCGTCCCAGGCCGCCACCCCCGCGCTCGTGGCGGTCGGCTTCCTGATCCTGGCCGGCTCGGTCAAGGACATCGACTGGAGCGACTTCACCATCGCCGTCCCGGCCTTCCTGGCCATGGTGATGATGCCCTTCACCTACTCGATCACCAACGGCATCGGCATCGGCTTCATCAGCTTCTGCGTCCTGCGGGCGGCGACGGGCCGGGCCCGCGAGGTCCCGACCGCGATGTACGTCGTGGCGGCGGTCTTCGTCTTCTACTACGCGATGCCGGCCCTCGGCCTCACGTGAGGCCGTAGAACTTCTCCGTCTCGTCGACCGCGGTCTTGAACCGCTCGTCGAAGTCATCGCGAATGAGCGTCCGGACGACATAGTCCTGGACGCTCATTCCGCGTTTGGCGGCATGGTGTCGGAGCCGCTCCAGCAGCTCCCCGTCTATGCGCATGCTCAGCACATGTGTCCCCATGCCGAAAGAGTCGGGCCACAGGACGCGGACGCGCGTCGCTTTCCGCGCCCGACTCACCCGTACGAGTGACTCGATCTTTGCGGTGTGTCTCACGACTCGATCATTCCGGTGTTCCTTAGGCAGGGTAATGAGTTACTCTAAATACATGCCTGACCTTTCCCATGGCGACGATGCTGCCGCCGTGAACGACCTCCGCTCCGCCGTCATGCGGCTGGGCCGGCGCCTCAAGCACCAGCGCGTCGACGAGTCGCTGAGCCCCACCGAGATGTCGGTGCTCGGCACCCTCGCCCGCTGCGGCCAGGCCACCCCCGGTGAGCTGGCGCGCCGCGAGCACGTCCAGCCCCCGTCGATGACCCGCATCGTCGCGCTGCTGGAGGCCAAGGGACTGGTCACGCTGGAGCCGCACCCCGACGACCGCCGCCAGAAGGTGGTCCGCCAGACCGAGGTGGCCGAAGCGATGCTCGAAGAGAGCCGTCGCAAGCGCAACGCCTTCCTGGCCGGGCTCGCGGCCGAGCTCACCGAGGACGAATGGGCCAAGCTCCGCGCGGCCGCCCCCGTCCTGGAGAAGCTCGCGCACCTGTAGGAACGACGCCAGGAGGCGAACGCTTTTGAGTACGGGAACCGGAGCAGACTCCGCACCCGGCCACACATCCACCCCCACCACTGCCGCACCGGCGGGCAAGAACTCCATGTTCAGCTCGCTGAGGATCCGGAACTACCGGCTCTTCGCGACGGGCCAGGTCGTCTCGAACACGGGCACCTGGATGCAGCGCATCGCCCAGGACTGGCTGGTCCTCTCCCTGACCGGCTCCGCCTCCGCCGTCGGCATCACCATCGCCCTGCAGTTCCTGCCGATGCTGATGTTCGGCCTCTACGGAGGCGTCCTCGCCGACCGGCTGCCCAAGCGGCCGCTGCTGCTGGCCACCCAGAGCGCCATGGGCCTCACCGGCATCGCGCTCGCCGTCCTCACCCTGGCCGGACACGTCCAGGTCTGGCACGTCTACCTGGCGGCCTTCATGCTCGGCCTGGTCACCGTCCTGGACAACCCGGCCCGGCAGACGTTCGTCCCCGAGATGGTCGGCAAGGACCAGGTCGCCAACGCGATCAGCCTGAACTCCGCCAACTTCCAGTCCGCGCGGCTGGTCGGCCCGGCGATCGCCGGTGTGCTCATCACCGCCGTCGGCTCCGGCTGGGCCTTCCTGCTGAACGGACTGTCCTTCGCCGCGCCCATCGCCGGCCTGCTGATGATGCGGACCCGGGAACTGCACCCCGTCGAACCGCAGCCGCGCTCCAAGGGACAACTGCGCGAGGGCCTGCGCTACGTCGCGGGCCGGCCCGAGCTGATCTGGCCCATCGCCCTCGTCGGCTTCATCGGCACCTTCGGGTTCAACTTCCCGATCTGGCTCTCCGCGTTCGTCAGCGACGTCTTCCACGGCGACGCCGGCACGTACGGACTGTTCAACACCCTGATCGCCGCCGGCTCCCTCGCCGGGGCCCTGCTGGCCGCCCGCCGCGGCCACTCCCGGCTGCGGCTGCTGGTGGCGGCCGCCGTCATGTTCGGCGGGCTCCTCACCATCACGGCCTTCGCCCCCGGCTTCTGGCTGTTCGCGGCGCTGCTGGTGCCCATCGGGATCTTCGGCCTGACCGTCAACGTCACCGCCAACTCCAGCGTCCAGATGGCCACCGACCCCGAGATGCGGGGCCGCGTCATGGCGCTGTTCATGATGGTCTTCACCGGCGGCACCCCCCTCGGGGCCCCACTGCTGGGCTGGATCACCGACACCTACGGCGCACGCGTCGGCATGGCCGCCGGCGGCCTGATCTCCCTCACCGCCGCGCTCGCCATCGCCGTCGTCCTCTCCCGGATCGGCAACCTGCGCCTGCGCGTCGGCCGCCGCGGCGTCACCTTCGTCCCCGCGACGCCGCGCGGCGAACTCGCCACCGCCGCGTGACCCCGGCCGGGGGCGCGGGGCGGACGACAGGACCTAGGGTCGGGGCATGAGGCTGTTCGCCGCCGTACTGCCCGCCCCCGGGGCCACCGCCGAGCTCCGGGCGGCCGTCGCGGCCACCCCCCACCCCGAAGGACTGCGCTGGACCGCCGAGGCGGGATGGCACTTCACCCTCGCCTTCATGGGGGAGGTCCGCGACGAGGTGCTCCCCGACCTCCACGAGCGGCTCGGCCGGGCCGCGTCCCGGACCGCCCCGTTCCCGCTGCGCCTCCACGGCGCCGGCCACTTCGGCGACCGCGCCCTGTGGGTGGGGGCCGCCGGCGGGCTCGACACGCTGCGGCTGCTCGCCGAACGCGCCGACGCCGCGGCCCGCCGCGCCGGCGTCCCGATGGACCAGCACCGCCGCTACACCCCGCACCTGACCCTGGCCCGCAGCCGCACCGGCGGCGACCTGCGGCCCTGCCTCGACGCCCTCGCCGGCTTCGAGGGCACCCCCTGGCGGGTCGACACCCTCAGCCTCGTCCGCAGCAACCTGCCCACGAGCGGCGTACCGGGCGAACAGCCCCGCTACGAGGTCGTACGGGCCTGGCCGCTGTCCCCCTGACCGGGGCCGCCCTCCAGGTGCTCCCGGGCCACCCGGGCCGGTACGCACATCCGCCACGCCTCGGTGACGAGCTCCGCCAGCTCCCCCGCGTCGAGGGCGGCCATCCGCGCGTGGATCCAGTTGTAGCGCATGTCCCCGGCCCCCGGCAGGGAGAACCTGTCCGGCTCGGCCGCGACCAGCGCGGCCCTCTCCTCCTTGGGGAAGGCGAAGCCCAGCTCGGTCTCGTCGCGGGAGAGGGCGAGGTAGACGATCCGGCCGATGCGGAACTTCACCCGGTCCCGCACGAGGTGTTCCTCGGTCCGCGGCAGCGCGAGCGCCAGCCGCCGTACGTCCTCGACGGTCACCATGACGGCAGTCTCGCGCATCGCCGCCGACCGTGGGGCCGGGGGCCGTACACGGGGTCGACGGGAGCCGCGTTAGTCTCGACGGGTGGATCCCAAGACCAGAAACCGTGTCATGGCCGGTGTGCTCGTGCTGATGTTCCTCGTAGTCGCCGTGGCGGCCGCCGTCGGCCAGTAGCCGGCGGCGGGCGCCCCGCCCACCCGCTACCAGGCGAAGGCCTCCGGCGACGGGCCCGGACCCGGGAAGATCTCGTCGAGGCCCGTCAGGACCTCCTCCGGAAGTTCCAGCTCCACCGCCCGCAGCGCGGACGCGAGCTGCTCAGGCGTGCGCGGCCCCACGATCGGGCCCGTGACCCCGGGCCGGGTCAGCAGCCACGCCAGGGCCACCTCGCCGGGCTCCAGACCGTGCTTGTCCAGCAGGTCCTCGTACGCCTGGACCTGCGCGCGGACCGTGCTGTTGGCCAGCGCGTCCGCCGACCGCCCGGACGCCGTGCGCCCCGACTCGGCCGCCTTGCGGATCGCACCGCCCAGCAGGCCGCCGTGCAGCGGGGACCAGGGGATGACGCCGAGCCCGTACGCCTCGGCGGCCGGGATGACCTCCATCTCGGCACGCCGCTCGGCGAGGTTGTAGAGGCACTGCTCGCTGACCAGGCCGAGCCGCCCGGTCCGCGCGGCCGTCTCGTTGGCCTGGGCGATCTTCCAGCCGGGGAAGTTGGAGGAGGCCGCGTAGAGGATCTTGCCCTGCTGGACCAGGACCTCGACGGCCTGCCAAATCTCCTCGAACGGGGTCCGCCGGTCCACGTGGTGGAACTGGTAGACGTCGATGTAGTCGGTACCGAGCCGCTTGAGGCTGGCGTCGACGGCCCGGCGGATGTTCAGCGCCGAGAGCCGGTCGTAGTTGGGCCAGGTGTCGGCCTCGCGGTACATGGATCCGTAGACCTTGGTGGCGAGGACCGTCTTCTCCCGGCGGTCGCCGCCCTGGGCGAACCAGGTTCCGATGATCTCCTCGGTACGGCCCTTGTTCTCGCCCCAGCCGTACACGTTGGCCGTGTCGACGAAGTTGATGCCGGCGTCGAGGGCGGCGTCCAGGATGGCGTGGCTCTCGGGCTCCCCGGTCTGGGGGCCGAAGTTCATCGTGCCGAGTACTAGGCGGCTGACCTTGAGGCCCGTGCGTCCGAGCTGCGTGTACTTCATGGGGCACTAGCCAACTGCTTCGAGTGCGCTCCAGGCAAGCCCCTTGGGTGAAGGGCGTGTTACGGCCCGTCCGCCGGCCGGTAGGGGCCGCCGATGCCCCACGCCTGGTGCAGGACCGCGGCGAACTCGCCGGCCAGCCGGTGCTCCCCCGAGACGTTGGGGTGCGTCCCGTCGTAGGTGTCGTGGCGGATGTCGTACGCCTGCGGACGCGCGGCCAGCAGGATCGGCGAGGCGTCCGTCGACAGGTCGGCGACCGCCTTCGCGAGCAGCTCGTTGAAGCGCGCGACCTGCGCCGCGAACGGCGCGTCGTCCTCGGCCCGGACGTTCGGGATGACCGGCAGCAGCACCATCCGGATCCCCGGACGGGCCTCGCGGGCCCCGGCGACGAACCGGCGGACGTTGGCGGCGGTCCCGTCGGCCTCGGTGTAGAAACCGAGGTCTATCAGTCCCAGGGAGACGAGCAGGACGTCGGCCTCGCCCGCGCCCGCGGCGGGCCCGACGAGCGGCGCCATGTGCTGCCACCCCTCGCCCCAGCCCGCCAGGTGGCGCCGGGCGTGCTCCGGGAAGTCCGGGGCGGCGTAGGCGTGGCTGGTGGCCGCGTCGGTGGCGGGGTCGTGGAGCGCGGTGCGCGGACCGACGATCTCGAAGGGGCCGTCCAGGGTGGCGCACAGGTGCTGCCACATCCGGTGGCGCCAGGTGTAGTCGCCGGCGCGTCCGATGGTCATGGAATCGCCGACGAACATGAAACGCATCCGGTCATCATCGCGGATCACGCGGCAGAAACCCCTGTGACGCCGAACACGCGGAACGGGCCGGCAGGCTTGGGGGATGCGCCTGCTCCCCCGGTCGTCCGCCGCCACCGCCGCCACCGCCGTAATCGCCGTCACCGTCCTCGCGGCACTGCCGACGGCGGCCCTCGCCGCGGAAACCCCGGGCGCGGCCGGGTTCACCATCACCGACCCCCGGATCCGGGAGTCGAGCGGGCTCACGGCGAGCCGGCTGCACCCGGGCGTGTACTGGACGCACAACGACAGCGACGACGGCCCGTACGTGTACGGGGTGGACGCGGCGACCGGGAAGACCGTGGCGCGGGTGACGCTGACCGGGATCGGCACGCCCCGCGACGTGGAGGCGATCTCGCTGGGGCCGGACGGGCAGCTGTACGTCGGCGACATCGGCGACAACCGCAACGGCACCTGGGACCACGTGTGGGTCTACCGCTTCCCGGAGCCGAAGCAGCTCGCCGACACCACGGTGAAGGCCGAGCAGTTCACCGTCACGTACGCCGACGGACCGCGCGACGCCGAGGCCCTGATGGTCCATCCGGTGACGGGCCGGGTGTACATCGCGAGCAAGCACGAGCGCACCGCCGGCCTGTACGAGGGACCCGAACGGCTGTCGGCCGGTGGGCCCAACGTCTTCCGGCGGGTCGCGGACGTGCCGTGGGTGACGGACGGGGCGTTCTCCCCCGACGGCGGCCGGCTGACGCTGCGCGGCTACTTCACGGCCCGCACCTACCCGTGGAAGGACGGCCGCCCGCAGGGCGGGGGGACCAGGGTGAGCGCCCCGTTCCAGGGGCAGGCCGAGTCGGTGACGTACACGGCGGACGGGGCGACGCTGATGTTCGGGTCGGAGGGCGCGAACAGCCGGGTCATCGCCGTCCCGGCGACCGACGGCGCTCCGGACGACGGCTCCTCCCCGGCGGGACCGCCGGCCTCCGGCGCCGCCCCGTCCGGGACGGCGTCCGCCCGGCCCGGCTCACCGCCGCAGGCCGGCGGTCCCGCCGGGGAGGACGGCGCCTTCGCCAAGGGGGCCCTGGTCCTCCTGGTGGGCACGGCCCTGGTCATCGGCGCCAAACGGCTGCTGCGGCGCGGCCCGAAGAACTGACGGGACGCCGGCCGCCCCGACGGGCGGCCCGGCGCCGCCCCTTGCCGCCGAACGGGCAGGGGCGAGCGCGTACGCCCTACGAGTGGCCGAGGTCCGACGCCGTGAGGTCCGTGACCGGGACCGATCCGGTGTCGGCGGCCGGACGGAGGGGGAACTCGTCCGTGGCCATCGAGTCGAGCACCGGCGGCGCGGGCCGCAACGGCTTCGGCATGACCGCGGCCTCCGAGTGGCCGCCGCAGCCGTACGAGAGGGAGACCAGCCGGCCGTCGGCCGGTCCGAACTCGTTGGCGCAGACGCCGAAGGCCTGCCCGAGCGAGCCGCCGATCTTGACGAGGAACCCGCAGGACACGCAGGACGCGGGCGCCGCCTGCGCCATCGGGGTCTTCGCGCCGAAGGACTCGTCCCAGCGGTCGGCCGCGCTGTGCAGCCCGTACCGCGACAGGACCCGCGCGCGCCGCATGCCCAGTTCCTCGGCGACCGAGGTGATGGAGCCGCGCGCCGGGACGACCACCCGGTCGGTGACGTCGGCGTCCTCGGCCTCGACGAGTTCGGCCATCTCCTCCGAGACGACGGAGTTCGGCGGCGGGGCGTCCTCGTCGGACCAACCCTGCTCCAGCCGCAGGTCGTCGGCGTCGGTCGGCAGGAGGTCGCCGGGGCCCATGTCACCCGGACGCAGCCGCTCGCTCCACGGCACCCATTCGGGGGCCAGCAGCGCGTCGTCGCCGGGGAGCAGCACCGTTTCGTCGAGGGTGACGTTCTTCGCGCGGGAGGCGCGGGTGACGGTGACGGCCCAGCGCCAGCCCCGGTAGCCGGGTTCCTTGCACTCGAAGAAGTGCGTGACGACACGGTCACCCTCCGCCACGACGGAGACGTGCTCGCCCACCACACCGGGGAAGGCGGCGTCCTCCGCCGCCGAGCGGGCGAGTTCTACCGCCTCGGCGCACATGCGGTCGGGGGTACGCGGGGTACGGCTTCGCGTCGTCGCAGCACTCACAGGTCTCGTTCTCTCCTACGCCGTCTCACGAGTGCGCCGTCCGTACTGTCGTCCACAACGACCCGTCGGTTCGTCCGTACCCAGCGCGGGCGGAGCGGACCAGAGGGCCGCGTCGACGTCCGCGCCCGATCGGCCTCGGGCGCACCCCACTGCGATCCATTCTGCGGGATCGCGAAGAGGCGCGCGGCCAAGAGCAACCGCCGGTGGCGCGCTACGCACGCTACCTCCTCCAGAGCCTTCGTCCCACATGCGAGGTCCGATTCGCGGACGACGCCCGCACCCGGGACGTGCCGGGAGGGGTCCGGCAGGGCCGAGTGGGGCACTATGGCCACGTGGCACCCGCACGGTCGTCCGATGACGGCTCGGGACCGGCCAAGCGGGCCGGCCGGGCTGTCGGGCGTGCCCTGCACCTCCCCATCACCGGTACGGCGCGCGGGATCCGGCGGGCCACTCACGCGCACGGGGCGGGCGAATCGGGCCTCGGCCGACTGATCGAACTGCACGCGATCAACGGCGCCGGCGACGTGATGATCACGGTGGCGTTGGCCTCGACGGTGTTCTTCTCGGTCCCCACGGACGAGGCACGCGGCCGAGTGGCCCTGTACCTGGCCATCACCATGGCCCCCTTCACCCTGCTGGCCCCGGTGATCGGCCCGCTGCTCGACCGGTTGCCGCACGGCAGGCGGGCGGCGATGGCGGCGGCGATGCTGGCGCGGGCGCTGTTGGCACTGACGATGTCGGGCGCCGTGGCGACGGGCGGCCTGGAGCTGTACCCGGCGGCGCTGGGCGTGCTGGTGGCGTCCAAGGCGTACGGGGTGGTCCGCAGCGCCGTCGTCCCCCGCCTCCTCCCACCGGGGTTCTCACTCGTCAAGGCGAACTCCCGGGTCACCTTGGCGGGCCTGCTCGCCACGGGCGCGGCCGCGCCGATCGGGGCCGGCCTGCACACGATCGGACCGCCCTGGCCGCTGTACGGGGCCTGCGCGATCTTCGTGTGGGGGACGTTCGCGGCGTTCCAGCTGCCGCACAAGGTGGACGACGCGAAGGGCGAACGCCGCGCCCGGCTCTCCACGCACGAGGCGCACTCGCGACGCCCGGGCCTGCGGACGATCAGCCGCCCGGTGCTGTGCGGACTGCTGGCCAACGCGTCGATGCGGGCCCTGTCGGGCTTCCTCATCTTCTTCCTGGCGTTCCTGCTGCGGGAGCACCCGCTCGCCGGGCAGAGCGCGGCGGTGTCGCTGGCGGTCGTCGGCATCTCGGCGGGCCTGGGCAACGCGTGCGGCACGGCCGTCGGGGCGTGGCTGCGGGCGCGGGCCCCGGAGGCGATCATCGCGACCGTGCTGTGCCTGACGCTCGGCGTCGCGGTGATCGCGGCGGTCCTCTTCAGCGGGGCGATGGTCGCGGTCCTGGGCGCGACGGCGGGCTTCTGCCAGGCCCTCGCGAAGCTGTCGCTGGACGCGATGATCCAACGGGACGTCCCGGAGTCGGTCCGCACCTCGGCCTTCGCCCGCTCGGAGACCCTGCTCCAGGTGGCGTGGGTCCTGGGCGGCGCGATCGGCATCGTGCTACCGCTGAACGGAGTACTGGGCATGGCCGTGGCGGCGACGCTGGTCGCCGCGGGCACGACCATGGCCCTCCGCGGCGTCCTGACCACCCCCCACCACCACAGGGGCACAACCCACCCCCGCGTGGCCTGACGGGGTCACACCCACCCCCGCGTGGCCTGACGGGTCGGGGTCGGGGACGGGGTGGGGTGTCGTCCGGGACCAAAACGTGATTTGTTGGCGCGCGGTACCGCCCCACCAACGCAGCAGCGGACAGGGCGCCATAAATCATGCCCGTCCC
>NZ_JANFAK020000200.1 GCF_024721315.2 Streptomyces sp. Isolate_45 | reverse complement strand
CCGCGCGCTGCGCGCCGAACGCGCCGAGATCGCCGGCGCCCCCGAACCCCTCCCCGAGGAGGCGGAGGGCGCGGCCAAGGCCCCGCTGCCCGAACTCCGCGAGGCCTACCGCGCCGCCTCCCGGCTCTACGAGAAGGTCGGCGTCGGCGCCGACCTGCGCGCCGAACAGGCCCGCGCCGAGGGCGACGAGAGCGGCGCGCTCGCCGAACTCGACCGGCTCACCAACAAGGTGCGCACCCGCGCCGCGCAGCTCCTCGAAGGCACCGACGGCGCCGACGGACCCTCCCGGCAGGCCGCGGCCGCCCGCGCCGAGACCCTCGTACAGATGCTGGAGTCGCGCGCGTCCACCGCGAGCGAGCAGCTCGGCCGGCTGCGCGGCGAGGCCGAACGGCACGCCCCCACCGAGGGCGGGGCGCACACCGAGCTGCCCGACGAACTGATCCCGGCCGACGTCGAGCAGGCCCAGGGCCTCCTCCGTACCGCCACCGCCCAGCTCGCCGCCCACAGCGCCGCCGTCGACGCCGCCCGTACCGCCCACGCGGACCTGTTGCGCTCCCACCGCACCGCGGAGGACGGCGCCGGCGGCTTCGAGGAGACGTCCGCCCTGCTGCGGGACCTGCTGCGCGACCACACCCACCCCGATGACGAGCAGGAGCCGGTGCCGCACCCGGGCAGTCTGGAGGAGGCCCGGCAGTCCGCCGCCGAGGCCCGCCGTTCCCTGCGCGCCTGCTCGGCCGACCTCTCGGCCGCCGAGGCCGCCGTCCGCGAGGCGAGCGACGTGCTCGTCCGGCACGCCAACGCCAACCGCTACGAGCAGGTGCGCACCCCCGCGCGCCAGCAGATCCGCGAACTGCCCGCCTCCGCCCTGCCGGAGCACGCCGCCGCCTGGGCCACGGCCTTCGCGCCCCGGCTGCGCGTCCTGACCGACGAACTCGCCCAGCTGGAACGCAACCGCGACAGCATCGTCGACCGCCTGCGCGGCCTCGTGGAGTCCGCCCTGGCCACGTTGCGCTCCGCGCAGCGCCTCTCCCAGCTGCCCGAGGGCCTGGGGGAGTGGTCGGGCCAGGAATTCCTGCGGATCCGCTTCGAGGAACCCGACCAGGCCGTCCTGACCGAGCGGCTCGGCGAGGTCATCGACGAGGCCACCCGGGCCGCCGTCAAGAAGAACAGCACCGCCTCCTTCGGGGAGGGCCGCCGTGACGGCATGTCCCTGCTGCTGCGCGGCGTCCAGGCCGCGCTGGAGCCCAAGGGCATCGCCGTGGAGATCCTCAAGCCGGACGCGGTCCTGCGCGCCGAGCGGGTCCCGGTCGGTCAGATGGGCGACGTGTTCTCCGGCGGGCAGCTGCTGACCGCCGCCATCGCCCTCTACTGCACGATGGCGGCGCTGCGCAGCAACGACCGCGGCCGGGACAAGCACCGCCACGCGGGCACGCTCTTCCTCGACAACCCGATCGGTCGCGCCAACGCCACCTACCTGCTGGAACTCCAGCGGGCCGTCTCCGACGCCCTCGGAGTCCAGCTGCTGTACACCACGGGTCTCTTCGACACCACGGCCCTGGCCGAGTTCCCGCTGGTCATCCGGCTGCGCAACGACGCCGACCTGCGGGCGGGCCTGAAGTACATCAGCGTCGAGGAACACCTGCGCCCGGGACTGCCCCAGCAGTCACCGGACGGGGAGACGATCCACGGCGAGATCACGGCGACCCGCATGTTCCGCCGTGGCACACCTGCCTGAGGCACCCGGCGTGTGCGGCCTCGGCGCCGGCGCTCCGCCGCGGGCGGGGCCCCGACGCCGCCCTACCGGGGACGGGCGACCGGCACCGGGCCCCGGCCGTCGCCCCAGCCCCGGCCCGGTGACGCGGCGCTGCTCGGCACGGACAGCACGCCGTGCCGCTGGTTCCACATCTGTCGGGTGATCCACACGTCCAGCACGCCCCAGGTGGCCACGACCGTCCCGGCGACGCCGCAGATCACCATCGGGAAGGCCAGCCAGGAGCCCGTCAGCGCGAGGAAGAACGTGATGGTGGCCTCGGTCAGGGTGACCGCCACTATCAGCACCGCCCGCACGGCGGAGGCCCGCACCGGATCCGGCATCCGGGGCCGCCGGGCGGGCTCGTCCACCCACAGGCCGCGTCCTGGTGCCTCCGTCGTCACGCCGTCGTCCTCGTACATCCTCATGGTCCGCCCACTCCCCACCGCGCGGTCCGCCAAGCCTGCTCCCACGCCTGCCCGCCACACCCGCGCCCACACGTCCTGTCAGACGTACGGGGTCGCCAGGAGATTCCCGCATCCCGGACACGACCGTCACCGCCCACCCACCCGGAACGAAGAATTCCAGCCATCCGTCACGTGAAGGGAACCGACACCCCATGGAGTGTCATCTGCCACAAATCGGGCCTGACTTGACCGGAAGTATCGGATAACTGGTGATCTTTGCAAGGGGGACAGGCCGAAAACGTCCGGACATGCCTTCGGGGCGGCTCCGTGTCAGTAGTAGGCTCACGCCGTTTAAATGACGGAACACCGACCCCCGAAAAGCGGGTTGAGCTGGGGGAGGCTGGGGAGGCCATGCGCTTTCGCGGGAAATCCATCCGCCGGAAGATCGTGGCGTTGCTCCTGGTGCCGCTCGTCTCCCTGACCGCCCTCTGGGGCTTCGCGACGGTCATCACCGGCCGACAGGCCGTACAACTGCTCGACGTCTCCTACGTGATCGAGAAGGTCGGCTACCCCGTCGAGGACGTCGCACGGGTCCTCCAGAAGGAGCGCCGACAGAGCCTCGTCGTCATCGGCGACCCCCGCGCCTCCACCGCCACCACCGAACTCACCAAGAGCCGGGCGGCCACCGACGCGATGTTCCGCCGCCTCACCGAGAACGCCGCCGACCCCGAAGTGACCGACGAGCTCGCCCCCCGGTCCGCCGACCGACTGCGCTCCGTCCTCGACGCCTTCCACGGCATCTCGGCGCTGCGCAACTCCGTCGACCGCAACGCCCTCGACCCCGGCCAGGCCCTGGAGCTGTACAGCCGACTCGTCGACCCCTGCTACGCCTTCCTGATGAACCTCCACGCCCTGGAGGACGTGGAGATGGACAAGCAGGGTCGCGCCCTCGTCGGCGTCACCCGCGCCCGCGAGGCCCTCTCCCGCCAGGACGCGGTCATCGCCTCCGCCCTCGCGGCGGGCCGGGTCACCGCCGAGGACGTCCGCCGGGTGTCCGGCTTCGCCGCGAACCGCACCCTGCTGTACGAGTTCAACCTCGCGATCCTCCCGGCCGAGGACCGGACCCTCTTCGAGCAGTACTGGCAGGGACCCGAGACCAAGGCCCTGCGCGACGTGGAGGAACGGTTCATCGTCGGAGGCGCCGTCAAGCCCCCGCGCACCGTCACCGCCGCCCAGTGGGACGAGGCCTCCGGCAAGGTCCTCGACGACCTCGCCCGGATGGGCACCGCGGCGGGTGACCGCTACCAGGAGCGCGTCGAACCGGTGGCGATGGGCGTCCTGGTCCAGGCCGCCGTCGCGGGCGTCCTCGGGTTCATCGCCCTGGCCGTCTCCCTCGTCCTGTCCGTCCGCATCGGCCGCGACCTGATCCGCGACCTGTCCCGGCTCCGCAAGGACGCCCACGAGGCGTCCGGCGTCCGTCTGCCCGGCGTCATGCGCCGCCTCGCGGCCGGCGAGACCGTCGACGTGGAGACCGAGGCGCCCCGGCTGGAGTTCGAGAAGGACGAGGTCGGCCAGGTGGCCCTGGCCCTCAACTCGCTCCAGCGGGCCGCCGTCGAAGCCGCCGTAAAGCAGGCCGAGCTGCGCCGCGGCGTCTCCGAGGTGTTCGTGAACCTGGCCCGCCGCAACCAGGTCCTCCTGCACCGCCAGCTGACCCTCCTCGACACCATGGAACGGCGCACCGAGGACACCGAGGAACTCGCCGACCTGTTCCGCCTCGACCACATGACCACCCGCATGCGCCGCCACGCCGAGGGCCTGGTGATCCTCTCCGGCGCCGCGCCCTCCCGCCAGTGGCGCAAGCCCGTGCAGCTGATGGACGTCGTCCGGGCCGCCGTGGCCGAGGTCGAGGACTACGAGCGCGTCGAGGTGCGCCGACTGCCGCGCCTGGGCATCGAAGGACCGGCCGTCGCCGACGTCACCCACCTCATCGCGGAACTGCTGGAGAACGCCACCGTGTTCTCGCCCCCGCACACCGCCGTCCAGGTCCACGGCGAGCGCGTGGCCAACGGCTTCACCCTGGAGATCCACGACCGCGGCCTCGGCATGAACCCCGAGGCCCTCCTCGACGCGAACCTCCGGCTCGCCGAGACCCCCGAGTTCGAGCTCTCCGACACCGACCGCCTGGGCCTGTTCGTGGTCAGCCGGCTGGCCCGCCGCCACGGCGTGAAGGTCGTCCTCCAGCCCAGCCCGTACGGGGGCACCACCGCGGTGGTCTTCCTCCCGGCCGAACTCCTCACCGAGGCCCCCGACACCAACGGCACCGGCATCCGCCTCAACGGCCTCGGCGGAGTGGGCGGCGGAAAGGCCGCCAAGGGCGTCAAGGGCGGCCCCGCCGGCAAGGGCCCCCGCCGTCCGGCGCCCCTGGCCGTCGACCGGGCCGTGCCGCCCCACCCGCTCCCCGCCGGTGTGCTCAACGGCCCGGTCGAGCTGGAGGGCCCGCTCGGCGTCCTCGGCCTGGAGGCCCTCGACGGCCCGGGCGCCGTCGACGACCTCGCCGCCGCCGGCGCCCGGCCTCCGATGGCCACCCTCGACGACGAGACCCCGCCCGGCGGCATCCCCCGCAGCGCCCTGCTCGGGCTGCGCTCGGCCGACCGGCCGCACGGCGACCGGCACCCCGAGCGCGGCTCCGCCTGGAAGGGCGACCGGATCGGCGACCGCGGCGCCGACCGGCACCGCGACCGGGGCGACGGCCCGTACCCGGAGGCCGACGGCGGCCGCAACCGCTCACGGGGAGCCGCCGCGGAGCGGGCGCCGGCGGCGTCGACCGGCCCGGTCCGCCTGGAGCGCACCCACCCCGACACCGCCCGCCCCGACGGAACCGTCCCGCTGCCACGGCGCCGCCCCACCCCGACCCTCGTCGCCGAGCACGGCCGCCGCGTGGAACCCCGGGCGGTACGGGCGGAGCCGGCCATCGGAACCGGCGCCGGACCCGAGGCCGGCCGTACGCAGCCCGCCGCGGGCCCCGGCGGCCTGCCCCGCAGGGTCCGGCAGGCCAACCTGGCGCCCCAGCTCAAGAACGGACCGGGAGCCGCCGCCGAGGCCACCACCGACCAGGTGACCGACCGCGACGCCGAAGACGTACGCACCCGCATGTCCGCCCTCCAACGGGGCTGGACCGCGGGCCGCAACCAGCACGCGCAGCAGCAGTCCGAGACCGGGACAGGCACCCCCGCCGCCACCGGTCCCGCGCACGAGAACGAAGGGGACGGTCGATGACCGCACCGCAGACCGGAAACGACAGCAGGGGCCGCGGCCCGTTGAACTGGCTCCTCGACGAGCTCGTCGACAAGGTCGCCAGCATCCGCAAGGCGGTCGTCCTCTCCGGGGACGGCCTGCCGACGGGCAGCTCCAAGGACCTCACCCGGGAGGACAGCGAGCACCTGGCCGCCGTCGCGTCCGGATTCCACAGCCTGGCCAAGGGAGTCGGCCGGCACTTCGACTCCGGCCGGGTCCGCCAGACCGTCGTCGAACTCGACGAGGCGTTCCTGTTCGTGATGGCCGCCGGCGACGGCAGCTGCCTGGCCGTCCTGGCCGACTCCGAATCCGACGTCGGCCAGGTCGCCTACGAGATGACCCTCATGGTGAAGCGCGTCGGCGACCACCTGGCGACCGCCCCGCGCACCGGACTGCCAGCCGGAGGGTGAGTCGGACCGGATGAGCGATTCAGGACAGGACCACCCCACCGACGCCCTGAGCACCCCGGGAACCCCCGACGCTCCGTCCGAGCCCGGCCACCCCCACTGGTTCGACGACGACGCGGGTCCCGTCGTACGTCCCTACGCCATGACCAGGGGCCGGACCAGCCACTCCGGCCGGCACCGGCTCGACCTGATCGCGCTCGTCATCGCCGAACCGGCGGCCGACGATCCGATCTGGGACCTGACCCTGGCCCCGGAACACGCCCACATCCTCGGGCTGTGCCGGGAACGCCCCCAGTCGGTCGCGGAACTCGCCGCGGACCTCGACCTCGCCATCGGCGTGGTCAGGGTCCTGATCGGGGACCTCGTCGACGAAGAACTGGTCCACGTGACCCGGCCGGTCCCGCCGGCCGAACTCCCCGACGAATCCATACTGCGTGAGGTGATCAATGGCCTTCGGGCGCTCTAGCCGCACCGGCGCGATGCATGCCGTGTCGCCGGTCGAGCCGCTGACCCTGAAGATCCTGGTCGCGGGCGGTTTCGGGGTGGGCAAGACCACCCTGGTCGGTGCGGTGAGCGAGATCCGGCCCCTGCGCACGGAGGAACGCCTCTCCGAGCCGGGCGTCGGCATCGACGACACGCAAGGGGTGGAGGGCAAGACCACCACGACCGTGGCCATGGACTTCGGCCGCATCACCCTGCGCGAGGACCTCGTGCTCTACCTCTTCGGCACGCCCGGACAGGACCGGTTCTGGTTCCTGTGGGACGAACTGGCGCACGGCTCGCTCGGCGCCGTGGTCCTCGCCGACACCCGTCGGCTCGCCGACTGCTTCGCGGCGATCGACTACTTCGAGCGGCGCGGCATTCCCTTCGTCGTCGCGGTCAACTGCTTCGACGGCGCCCCCCGCCACCCGGTGGTCACCGTCCGCGACGCGCTCGACCTCGACCCGGGGGTACCGGTGCTGCTCTGCGACGCCCGCGACCGGGAGTCCGTCAAGGACGTCCTGGTCGGCGTCGTGGAACACGCCATGTCCCTCGCCCGGGAACGCCGCCGCAGCCTGACGGCGCGAGCCTGACGGGGGAGTCCGACGGGGGGAGCCCGACGACCGGGGCGCCCCGGGCACCGCGGCGGGCACCCGACATGGAGGCGGCCCGTACCCCCGCCGACTGGGGTACGGACCGCAGCTCTCATGGGGGGATCAGGGGGGTCCCGGTCGCGGCGCGGGACCGTGGGGAGAGTGTGAACCCGCCATCCGGGGTCGTCAAGCGTTCGGACAACACCCCCTGTTCACGGCCCGCCCCGCGCCTCACCGCACGGCCACGACCGCCGAACCGTGGCCGAACAACCCCTGGTTCGCGGTGATCCCGACCCGCGCACCCGGCACCTGCCGCGCCCCCGCCGTCCCCCGCAGCTGCCACGTCAGCTCGCACACCTGGGCGATGGCCTGGGCCGGCACCGCCTCCCCGAAGGAGGCCAGACCTCCACTCGCGTTGACCGGCACCCGCCCGCCGAGCGCCGTCGCCCCGTCCCGTACGAGCTTGGCCCCCTCGCCCTCACCGCACAGCCCGATGTCCTCGTACCACTGCAACTCCAGAGCGGTGGAGAGGTCGTACACCTCGGCGAGCGACAGGTCGCCGGGGCCGATCCCCGCCTCCTCGTAGGCGGCCCGCGCGATCGACGCCCGGAAGGACTCCCCGGACGGCGACACGGCCACCGTGGAGTCGGTGGCGATGTCCGGCAGGTCCAGCACCGTACGCGGATACGTGGGCGTCACCGTCGACACGGCCCGGATCCGCACCGGCTCCGTGATCCCCCGCGCCCGGGCGAACCCCATGCTGCTCAGCACCAGGGCCGCGCCGCCGTCCGAGGTCGCGCAGATGTCGAGCAGCCGCAGCGGATCGGCCACCACCGCCGAGGCCGCCACCTCCTCGGCGGTCACCTCCTTGCGGTAGCGGGCGTTCGGGTTGAGCGCCCCCGCCGCCGCGTTCTTCACCTTGACCAGCGCGAAGTCCTCGCCCGTGTCCCCGTACAGGGCCATCCGCCGGCGGGCGTACAGCGCGAAGTACGCCGGATTCGTGGCGCCCAGCAGCCGGAACCGCAGCCAGTCCGGATCGTCCGGTCGTTCGCCGCCCGCCGGGGCGAAGAACCCCTTGGGCGCGGCATCGGCACCCACCACGAGCACCACGTCGGCCAGCCCCGCGAGGATCTGCGCGCGGGCCGCCCCGATCGCCTGCGCCCCGGAGGCGCAGGCCGCGTACACGCTGGTCACCCGGGCGCCCTGCCAGCCGAGGGCCTGCGCGAAGGTGGCGCCGGCGACGTAGCCCGGATATCCGGAGCGCACGGTGTCGGCGCCGACGATCGACCGCACGTCCGTCCACTCCAGGCCCGCGTCGGCGAGCGCCGCGACGGCGGCCGCCCGCCCGTACTCGACGAAGCTGCGGCCCCACTTGCCCCACGGGTGCATGCCGGCCCCGAGGACGGCGACGTCGGCGCTCACGAGGCCCCTCCCACAGGCTTGAACCGCCAGGTGGTCCGGACGCTGTCGGCGTCCTCGTCCAGAACGCCGCCCACCACCTCCACCTCGGTACCGACCGCGAGATCGGCGACCCCCACGCCGGGCGCCGCCTGCCCCAGCACGACCATCCCCTCCGCTTCCAGTTCCACCGCGACCAGCGTGTACGGCTCCCAAGGCGCGTCGGGGTCGGACACGTACGGCGCGGGCGGCCGGTAGCGCCCGTCGGTGCAGGACCAGACCCGGCCCCGGGGGGACAGCGGCACCTCGGTGAGCTCGCCGTCCCCCGCGCAGTGCGGATTGCGGCAGTACGCGTCCTCGCGCGGGAAGAACACGGCGGCGCAGGCCGAGCAGCGGGTGCCGAGCAGGCGGAAGCCGCCGTCCGGACCGTCCTCGGTGAACCAGCCGTTCACGACGGGTGTGCGTGTGCGTTCCAAGGCCCCTCCCCGATAAGACTTCTGACGGATCGTCAGAAGTCTGTCACGGGTGGGCGGCCCTGGCACGGGTTCTCGGCGAGCCACTTCCGGGCGATCTCGCCCAGCTCCGCGTCCCGCCCGGCCAGCATCATCCGGATCATCCGCGCGTCCCCGCGCAGCGACCACCCGGGATGGCCGAAGGTCGCCGGATTGTTCCCCTCGATCAGGAAGTGCGCCGGCCAGGCCGTCCCGTACCCGATCAGGGGGAGCGCGGCGAGGTAGCGCTTGCGCCCCCGCGCCACCCCGTAGACGCTCAGCGCGAGCCCGGTGAGCGTGCCGGTGAGATGGACCCAGCGGGTGGCGGCGCGGGAGTGCATCGCGACGTAGTACGGCCAGAATTCCTCGTACGAGCTGAAAGTCATGCGGGCACGGTACTCACGGGCGGACGGAGGCGACAGCGACCGGGAAATCGAAATAGGTGTCCGGATGCGCCTCGGGCCGGTACGTGAAATGCCACCACTCCTCGGGCAGGTTCACGAACCCCTGAGCTCCCAACACCCGTTTCAGGACTCCCCGGTTCTCCCGCACGGCCCCGGACACCCGCGGATCGTCGGTGTGCGACAGGGGGTCGAAGAAGTCGAACGCGGTCCCCATGTCCAACTCCCGCCGCGCGGGCAGCCGCACCACCGTCACGTCGACCGTGCTCCCACGACTGTGACCCGACCTCGCGGCGATGTACCCCTCCGGGATCAACCGCGACTTGTCCACCCCCGGATAGAACTCGGCCTTCGTGGCCTGGTCCGTTCCGTCCCCGGCCCAGCGCACGAACCGGTCCACCGCCCGCTGCGGCCGGTAGCAGTCGAACACCTTCAGCGAGTACCCCGAACGCGACAACTCCCGCTGCGCCCGCCGCAATGCCTCGGCGGCCGGCCGGGCGAGCAGGCACACGGGCTCCTCGTACCCGTCCACCACCGCACCCGTGAAGTTCCGCCGACCCGCGTACCGCATGTCCTGGCCGACGCTCGGATCGACGTCCCGCAACGCCACGAACCCGGCGGACCGCGCCACGGAAGCCGGCGCGCCCGCCGCACTCGCCGCGTTCGTCACACTCGCCGCACCGGCCTCGTCCGCCGGCGCCACGAACACCGCCTGCGCCACCAACACCGCAGCCACCACCCGCACCGCCGCAACCCAGGTCATCCTCATGCCCCTTGGCATACCATCACCGCATGCCGGCACACCTGAGGGACTCGCACTGCTCCACCTGCGGAGCCCCGTTCGACACGTCCGACTGGCCCCGCAGGTGTGCCGGCTGCGGAACGAGCGCCTACCGCAACCCGCTTCCGGTGGCCATCGTCCTCCTCCCCGTCGAGGACGCGTCCGGGACCGGTCTCGTGGTCATCACCCGCACCATCGAACCGGCCCTCGGCGGCGTCGCCCTGCCCGGCGGCTTCGTGGACTTCGGCGAGGACTGGCGCGAGGCGGTCGCCCGCGAACTCCGCGAGGAGACCGGCATCGAGGCCCCGGCCTCCGACGTCGCGCTCGCCGACGTGATGAGCTCCCCGCACGGCCACCTGCTCGTCTTCGGCCTCCTGCCGCCGCGCCCCGTCGCCGCGCTCCCGCCGTCCGTCCCGACCGACGAGACGACCGGCTGGCACGTCCTGCGCACCCCCTCGGAACTGGCCTTCCCCCTCCACACCCGGGCCGCCGCCGCCTGGTTCGCCGGCCGCTACGCCTGAACCGGCCCGCCACAGCCGCTCCGCCCGCCCCGGGCGGGGCAACGTGCCCGCCCGCCGGACGTCGCGAGGCAGACCGGAGTCCGGCGACAGGTCCAGCACTAGAACCGCAGATCCGCCAGCGCTCCCGCCAGGGCCACCACCCCCACCACCGTCCCCGCCGCCACCGCACCGCCGCGCCACAGCGCCCCCGTCGCAACCGGCCAGGACCGCACGAACGCCCCCGTGAGCAGCGGCAGCACGCCCGCCGCCGCCGTCCACACCCACACCGCGCCGAACCCGGGCCCCGCACCGGCCCCGCCCGCCCAGGAGCCCAGGCACCAGCACACCGGCACGGCCACCGCCGCGGACACCGTGGCGAGCAGCCCGCCGACGACGACCGGCTCCGGCCATCCGCCGCGCCCGGCGCTCCGCCGCCCCAACGCCGCCACCGGCCGCACCAGCAGCAGCCCGTGCAGGAACCCGGCCCCGGCAGCGGTCGCCGCGTCCACGGCCGGCCCCACCAGGGACCCGCCCGCCCGATCCCGGACCACCAGCAGGACGGCCCACACCGTCAGCGCCTGCCACGCCCCGACCGCCTCCGCCCCCGGAACCGCCTCCCGCCCCGGCCACCGCACCCCCGGCCACCGCCGCCCCACCGGCCACACCGCCCTCACCGGGCTCGCCCAGACCATCGCCGGCCTCCTCCCCACGCCCGCCCCGCACCCTGTCCAGTCCCCGGTCCGGCCCCGGTCCGAACCACCGTGGCGCGCCCCGCTACAGGCGCACCACACCCCCGCCACAGCCCCGAACCCGCCGTCCGCCCGGAACCTGTCGTCAAACTCCCGCCCGCCTCGCGGCGACGAAGGGATTCGACGACGGGCCCCGGACGTTCACAGCCCGCGCACCGTCACGTCCCGCACGAGCCCGCCCGTCTCGTCCTCCACCACCACCGACTCCCCGGCCCACCGCACCGCGTACCGCTCCACCGTGCCCGCCCCGAACCCCGGCCCCGCGTCCCGGATCACCACCCCGCCCCCCGTACGCCCCCGCGCCGGAGCCCACGCCTCCAGCACCACCGACCCGTCCGCACCCCGCACCGGCAGGACCGACCCCGCCCGTGCCAGCACCGGCACCCGACCCCGCGGAGCATCCAGCAGCACCTGCCCCGGCCCCTCGTACGCGGCCCCCGTCACCGTGTCGTACCAGCGCCCCCGCGGCAGCCGGACCGCCCGCCGGTCCGCCCCGCACTCCAGCACCGGCGCCACCAGCAGCGCGTCCCCCAACAGGAACGCGTCCTCGCAGTCGCGCAACACCCGGTCCTCCGGGTTGCCCCACCACAGCGGCCGCACGTACGGAGCCCCCGTCCGGCGCGCCAGGTGCGCCAACGTCACGAAGTACGGCCGCAGCCGCTCCCGCTCCGCCAACACCTCCGCGGCCCGCTCGGCGACCTCCGGCCCGAACTCCCACGGCTCCCGCCGCCCCGCCCACAGCGCCGAATGCGTACGGAACAGCGGCAGGTACGCCCCCAGCTGGAACCACCGCAGGTACAACTCCGGCGACGGCGAACCCCCGAAACCCCCGACGTCGGGACCCGAGTACGGCACCCCGCACAGCCCGAGCCCCAACACCAGCGCCAGCGAAGCCCGCAGCCCCTCCCAACTGCTCTCCACGTCCCCGGACCACGAGCCCCCGTACCGCTGCATTCCCGCCCAGCCCGACCGCGAGAACAGGAACGGCCGCTCCCGCGGCCGCAGCCGCACCAGCCCCTCCCACCCGGCCCGCGCCATCCCCAGCGCGTACACGTTGTGCCCCGACCGGTGGTCCCCGCCCGCCCCGTCCATCGCGTGCCGGGCCGACCTCGGCAACGTCGGATCCCCCCACGGCGCGAAGGACACCGGCTCGTTCATGTCGTGCCAGAAACCGGAGAACCCCTGCGCGAGCCGCTCCTCGTACAGCCCTCCCCACCACTCCCGCACCACCGGATCCGTGAAGTCCGGGTACGCGCACTCACCCGGCCACACCTCGCCCCGGACCTCCTCGCCCCGCGCGTCCCGCACGAACGCCCCCCGCGCGCCCACGGCGAGCCCGGACGCGTGCACGGCGTCCCCCGCCTTCACCGCCGGATCCACGATCGACACCAGCCGCACCCCCTGACCCGCCAACTCATCGGCCAGGCCCGGTAGATCGGGGAACGCCTCCCGGTCCACCGTGAACACCCGGTGCGCGTCGTAGTGGTCGATGTCCAGGTGCACCGCCGACAGCGCCAACCCCCGCTCCCGGTACCCCGCCACCACCCGCCGCACCTCGGCCGCGCTCCCGAACCCCCACCGCGCGTGCTGGTACCCCAGCGCCCACTCCGGCGGCACCGCCGCCGCACCCGTCAGCCCCGACCAGCCCTGGAGCACCCGCGCCGGCGTCCCCGTCAACACCCAGCACCGGGCCGGCCCGCCCTCCAGCCGCAGCTCGCTCGTCCCGGGCCGGTCCACGCCGGAACCCGCCCCTTCCTCACCCTCCCGCAACACCATGCGCCCGTCCCACGAGTTGTCGTAGAACGCCAGGTGCGTGCCCACGTCCGCGACCACCACCTGGACGGGCATCGTCACGTACAGCGGATCGTCGCCCGGCCCGAAGGCGCCCCCCGGATCCGTGTTCCACAACCGGTACGTCCCGTCACGCAGCCGGGGCCCCGACGCCCGCCCGCCCAGCCCGAAGAACCGGGCGTCGGCCGGCACCTCCGACCGCTGGAGCCGGCGCGGCCCCTCCACGACACCGCCCTCGCGCCCTCCCGCGACGTCCCCCTCGGCTCCGCCCGGCCCGTCGCCGCCACGCGCGCCCGCCCCGCCGGCCC
>NZ_JANFAK020000199.1 GCF_024721315.2 Streptomyces sp. Isolate_45 | reverse complement strand
CAAACCCCCGGGGCCCCCCCCCCCCCCCCCCCCCCCCCCCCCCCCCCCCCCCCCCGGGGGGGGGGGGGGCGGCGCGCGCCCCCCCCGCCCCCCCCCCCCCCCCCCCCCACGGGCGTGCCGTGTCAGTCTGTCCGGAGGGTGGTGCGCAGCCGGTAGCGGTCCCCGCCGTACTCCACCGTCGACAGCAGCAACGGTCGCTGGTCACGCGTGTACACCGGTGGCCCGGCTCAGCGCGGAGCGGACGTACCGATCGAATCCTTCGTGTTCGCCGACGACGACACGAAGGAGGGCGGCCTCGACATGTCCGACTTCGAGGTGGCTGCCCACTCCCCGGCCGGCTGACCCCCCTTCCGCCCTGAGATCATCCGGGTCATGGACATGGACGACGCATTGCGGGAACTGGCCGCCGTCGGGCCGTTCTTCGCCGTGCCGTACGGCAAGGAACCGCCCGGGCCCGGCTTCCGGCCGCTCACCGAGCTGTACGGGGAGCACCTCGGCCCCTGGGTCGGCGAGGTGGGCCGCCGGATCGGCAGCGGCCCCGACCGGGTGGCGGCCTCCACCGCCCAGTTCGGGATCGCCTCGCGGCTGTGGTCGATCGGCCTGGGTTGCGCCGCGCTGACGGGTAGGGTGCCGGACCTGGCCGCCGACCGGGTCCGGTGGCGGCTGCCCGACGCGGGCTCGATGGAACTGTGGCTCCCCGAGCCGGGCGAACTGCCCGCCGGGGCAGTGGGGGAGACCGTCCTCGGCAACCTGGGCCTCCTGGAGACCCCACTGCGCGAGCGGTTCGGGGTGTCGGTGAAGGTCCTGCGCGGCAACGCGGCGTCCGGACTCGTCGGAGCCCTGCGCGTCCTGCTCGACCGGGTCGAGGGCGGTCCCGCCGTCGACCTGGCCGGCGCCCTGCTCGCCGACGGCGGACCCCTGGCCGGCTCCGGCACCTTCATCCACGAGGAGGGCCTGGGCGTGGCCTTCGTCCGACGCAGTTGCTGCCTCTACTACCAGGTCCCGGGCGGCGGCTTCTGCGGCGACTGCGTCCTGCGCACGCGCCGGAGGTGAGCGCGGGCGGCTGTGCTATTTGCTGCGCGCGTAGGTGAAAACGACGCAGGCCACCGGGGGCAGTCGCACTGCTCCCCGATGGCCCCGCGGCATCACCGCGATGTCGTCCTCGACCGGCCGGAGGACGTACCGCGTCCTCGGGACGCCGTTCCGCTCCAGCCTCCCGACCCCGTTAGAAGGTCAGGTTCCAGGAGTCGATCCTGCCGGTGTCGCCGCCGGCGTTGTCGTTGACGCGCAGCTTCCAGGTGCCGTTCGCGACCTCGGAGGAGGCGTTGACGGTGTAGGTCTGGTTGATGTTGTCGGTGCTGCCGCCGGCGCGGTTGTGGACCGTGTAGACGGAGCCGTCGGGGGCGACGAGGTCGACCTTCAGGTCACCGACGTAGGTGTGGACGATGTTCACGCCGACCTTGAGGGCCGCCGGCGCGTTGCCGGTCACCCCGCTGACGGTGACGGCGCTCTCGACCGTGGTGTTGTCACCGATGGCGACGTCGGCCGCGTTCTCGAAGTACTTGCCGGGCGGCGGGGTGGACCCGACCGCCTTCAGGGCGTCGACCTGACCCTCGCCGAAGAAGCCGTTCTTGGCGGTGGTGCCCTTGCAGCGGCTGTCCGACGGGCAGGCGACGTCGTTGGCCTGGGTGGCCAGCTTGTCGCGCAGCTGCGCCGGGGTGATGCCCGGGTTGGTGCTCGCCAGCAGCGCCGCCACACCGGCGACGTGCGGGGAGGCCATCGAGGTGCCGCTCATGCTGCCGTACTTGCCGCCCGGCAGGGTGCTGTGGATGCCGGTGGCGTCGCCGCCGGGAGCCGTCACGTCGACCACGTTCAGGCCGTAGTTGGAGTACGAGGCCTTCGCGGTGGTGCCCATCGCCGAAACCGTGACCACGCCCGGGAGCTCGGTCGGGATGTCCAGGCAGGCGTTGGTGATGGTGCGGGTGACCGGCGTCGAGTCGTTCGGGCTCTCGGTGTCGGTCGTCTTGTTGGCCAGGTCCAGGTTGCTGTTTCCGGCCGCGGCGACCTGGAGCGAGCCCTTGCTCTCCGCGTACTCCTGGGCGCGCTTGACGCCCTCGATGATCGCGGCCTGGTCGGCGTTGTCCGGGCAGTTGAACTGCCACGGGTCGGTGTAGTAGCTGTTGTTGGTGACCTTGAAGCCGTGGTCACCGGCCCACATGAAGCCGCAGACGGTGTTCTCGGCGAAGAAGAGCGAGGAGCCCGGCTCCGCGATGCGCACCGAGGAGATCTTCACGCCCGGGGCGACACCGATGACGCCCTTGCCGTTCTTGGCGGCTGCGACCGTACCCGCCACGTGGGTGCCGTGGGTGCCCACGTCCCGCCAGGAGCCGGTGCGGGTGTCGGCCTTGCCGTACGCGCAGGACGCGGAGTCCGCCGCGTTGAAGTTCGGCGCCAGGTCCTGGTGCTGGTCGTCGACACCGGTGTCCAGGATGCCGACCTTGACGGTCGGGGAACCGGTGGTGACGGCCCAGGCCTGGTCGGCCTTGATCTGCGTCATGTCGACGCGGACCGGCTCGCCCGCCGGAGTGCTGGACTGCGCCGGATTGGCGGGCAGGGCCGGGTTGTAGGCGTCCGCCGGTACGTCCGACGTACGGGTGGCGCCGACCTGCTGGACGCCGCTCACGCCGCGCATGGTGGCCGCGAAGGAACCGGAGGCGGAGTGGGCGACGATGACGCCGATGGCGTCGTAGTTCGCGAAGACCGTGCCGCCGTTGGCGGTCACGGCGTTGCGGACCGCCGTGCTGTCACCGGGAGCGGTGATCACCAGGTAGGCGCGGGTGCCGGCGGCCCAGGTCGCACTCTGGGAAGCGGGCGCCGCGGACTTGGCCATGGCAGCGGGGGCGGACGGGGCGGGGGAGACCGGGTCGGTGCCCGCGAACGCGGCGGGGGCTCCGAAGACGAGGGCCGCACCGAGTGCGGTGGCCAGCGCCAGGGTACGTCGAGGTCGGCTGGATATGTGGGGTATCAATGCGTCCTCCGATGACCCGGTGGCGCTGATGGCGCCTACCGGGCCGTACGAAACGAGTGGTGGACGCAAGATGTCAGACGCGCGGCCCCGTAGGGAAGTACCTTTTACCGCAGCAGAATTGGCGGGCCGATGGCTGAAAACAGTCGTCGGCCGGGCAGGGCGCCGTGGGGGCGAGCCCTGTCCGGCCGACTTCGGCGGATTCGTACCGGACGTACCGGTCGTCGCGGCACGAATCCCGACCGCGGGGGTCGGGCCCTAGGCCGGGACGCCGTCCTTGGTGACCGCCCGGGTGCCGTCGCCGGACGTGTCCGGGTGGTCGGACGACGGTGCGGGCAGCGGGGTTTGCGGTGCGCCCGGCTCCGGGGCGTGGTCGTCCACGAGCGTGGACTCGTCGAAGGGGGTCCGGCCCGCGAGGACCTCGGTGGCGCGCTCGCGGTCGAACTCCTTCGTCCACGTCCCGATGAGTACGGTGGCGATCGCGTTGCCCGCGAAGTTCGTCAGGGCCCGGGCCTCGCTCATGAAGCGGTCGATCCCGACGATGAGCCCCACTCCGTCGACCAGTTCCGGCCGGTGCGACTGGAGCCCGCCCGCGAGGGTGGCCAGGCCCGCCCCGGTGACCCCGGCGGCTCCCTTCGAGGCCACGATCATGAAGAGCAGCAGGGAGATCTGCTCGCCCAGCGCGAGCGGTTCGCCCATGGCCTCGGCCACGAACAGCGACGACATCGTCAGGTAGATCGCGGTGCCGTCCAGGTTGAAGGAGTACCCGGTCGGGACGGTGATCCCGGTGACCGGCCGGGACACGCCGAGGTGTTCCATCTTGGCGATCAGCCGCGGCAGCGCCGACTCCGAGGAGGAGGTGGAGAGGATCAGGAGGAACTCCCGGCCCAGGTAGCGCAGGAGCGCGAAGACGCTGATGCCCGTACAGACCCTGAGCAGGGTGCCCAGGACGACGAAGACGAAGAGCACGCAGGTCAGGTAGAAGCCGATCATGATGACGGCGAGGGACTTGAGCGCGTCGACGCCCGTGGCCCCGACCACCGCGGCGATGGCACCGAAGGCGCCCACCGGGGCCACCCACATGATCATGGCGAGGATGCGGAAGACCAGCCTCTGGACGTGGCCGATGCCGCGCAGGAGCGGTTCGCCCGTCGTTCCCATGGCCTGGAGCGCGAACCCGCAGAGCAGGGCCACCAGCAGCGTCTGGAGCACCTCGCCCCCGGTGAAGGCCGAGACCAGGGTGGTCGGGATGATCCCGAGCAGGAACTCCGGGGTGCTCTCCGCCCCGCCCGCCTTGGCCTGGGCCTCGCCGGCGCTGCGCACCGCCTCGGTCAGGTGCAGGCCGCTGCCCGGCTCCAGCAGGTTGCCCACGAGCAGCCCGATGGCCAGTGCGACCGTGGACATGACCATGAAGTAGCCGAGGGCGAGTCCGCCCACCGCCCCCACCTTGGCGGCCTTGCGCACCGATCCGATGCCCAACACGATCGTGCAGAAGATCACGGGCGAGATCATCATCTTGATGAGGTTCACGAAGCCGGTGCCCAGCGGCTTGAGCTCCACGGCCACGCCGGGTGCGGCGAAGCCGACGGCGATGCCGAGGAGCACCGCGGCGATCACCGCGATGTAGAGGTAGTGCGTCTTGTCGCGTCTGGCGGCCACGTCGCCTCCTGGTGGTGAATGCGTTCCGGGAGACCATCGCCCAGCATGTGACCCCGGTCACCCTTGCGTTCATTGAGTTCACGGCCGGGTGCACACTGAGCGCCATGTTCCGCTTCCCCCGACCTCCCCGGAGCCTCGCCGGCCAGCTGTTCGCGATGCAGGTCCTGCTGGTCGCCGTCGTCGTCGCCGGATGCGCGGTCTTCGCCTACGCCGCCGCCCGGGGCCAGGCCGAGGACGCCGCCCGGCGGCAGGCCGGGGCCGTGGCCCGGGCCGTCGCCGACTCGCCGTCCGTGCAGGAGGCCGTCGGCGCCGCCGCGCCCGGGGCCGACCCCTCCGCCGCGCTCCAGCCCTACGCGGAGCGGGTGCGGACCGACTCGGGAGTCGACTTCGTGACGATCATGACCCCGGACGGGAGGCGCTGGACCCACCCCGACCCGCGCCGCATCGGCGAGCGCTTCCTCGGTAACACCGCCCCCGCGCTGCGCGGCGAGACCTTCAGCGAGACCTACACCGGCACCCTCGGCCCCTCGATCCGCGTCGTCACCCCGCTGACGGACCGGGACGGTCGCATCACCGGGCTGGTCAGCGCGGGCATCACCGTCCGCGCGGTCAGCGACCGGCTGGCGGCGCAGCTCTCCGCCCTGGCATGGTGGGCGGCCGGGGCACTGGCCCTCGGCGCGGTGGGTACGTACGTCGTGAACGCCCGGCTGCGCCGGCACACCCACGGCATGAACGCCGCCGAACTGAGCCGGATGTACGACTACCACCAGGCGGCCCTGCACGGGGTCCGGGAGGGGCTGCTGATGCTCGACGGGCAGCGCAGGATCACCCTCATCAACGACGCGGGCCGCGAACTCCTCGACCTGCACGACGAGGTCACCGGCAGAGGGGTGGCCGACCTCGGACTGCCCGCCCCGCTGACGGGCGCCCTGCTATCCGACCGGCCCCGGGTCGACGAGGTGCACCTCAGCGCCCAACGGGTACTCGTCGTCAACAGTTCGCCGGTCGCGGGCGGTGGCCGCCGGGGCACGGTGGTGACCCTGCGTGACCATACCGAACTCCAGTCCCTGACAGGGGAGTTGGATCACGAGCGGGCGTTCACGCAGGCCCTGCGCTCCCAGGCGCACGAGGCGGCCAACCGTCTGCACACGGTGGTCTCCCTCATCGAACTCGGCCGCAGCGACGAGGCGGTGGACTTCGCCACCGCCGAACTGGAGTTGGCCCAGGCCCTGACCGACGAGGTGGTCACCGCCGTGGGCGAACCGGTGCTGGTGGCCCTGCTCCTGGGCAAGGCCGCGCAGGCGCACGAGCGCGGCATCGAGTTGGTCGTCACCCCGGACAGCGGGCCCGTGGACGGGGCGCCGGGGATCCCGCCGGCCCGGGACCTCGTCACGGTGCTCGGCAACCTCATCGACAACGCCGTCGACGCCCTCACCGGAGTCCCGGGAGGGCGGATCGCCGTAACCGTGCGCCGGGAGGCCGGCGGGCTGTTCCTGCGGGTCTCCGACAACGGCCCGGGGCTGCCCGACGGGGTGGACGTCTTCCGGCGCGGCTGGTCCGGCAAGGGGGAGGGGCGCGGGCTGGGTCTCGCGCTGGTCCGACAGGTGGCGCACCGGCACGGCGGCGCCGCGGACGCCGCGGTCGGCACCTCGGGGTACGGCGCGGAGTTCACCGTACGGCTGCCGTCGGCCCCGGAACCGGAATCCAACTCGGATCCTCGGCCGACCCCGGAACCGGAACCGGAACCGGAATCGGAACCGGCGGCGGTGACGGACCCCGGGCGCGAGCCGGGTGGTGGACGCGAGTCGGGGCACGGTCGGGAACCGGATGCCGACCGGGCCGCGCAGGATCCGCCCGCCCCGGGCGGGGCGACCGTTCGGATACCCGGTCAGCGGCGTGGTGGGGAGGGCCCGGCATGAGCGCCCCGCAGGTACGGGTCCTCGTCGTCGAGGACGATCCGGTGGCCGCCGACGCGCACGCGCTCTACGTCGGCCGGGTCCCCGGTTTCACCGTCGTCGCCGTCGTCCATACGCTGGCCGAGGCCACCCGCGCCCTGGAGCGGACCCGGATCGACCTGCTGCTCCTCGACCTCACCCTGCCGGACGGCCACGGCCTGCGTTTCGCGCGCGGACTGCGTGCCTCCGGCCACCCCGCCGATGTGATCGCGGTGACCTCGGCGCGGGACCTGGCAGTGGTCCGGGAAAGCGTCTCCCTGGGCATCGTGCAGTACGTACTGAAGCCCTTCGCCTTCCCGACGCTGCGCGAACGGCTGCTGCGCTACGCGGAGTTCCGTGCGGCGGCGGGCGAGGCGGCCGGTCAGGACGACGTGGACCGGGCGCTCGCCGCACTGCGCGCGCCCGGTCCGGCGGAACTGCCCAAGGGGCTCAGCGCCCCGACCCTGGACCGGGTCGCGGCGCTGCTGCGGGCGGCGCCCGACGGGCTCACCGCCGCGGGGGCGGCCGAGGCGGCCGGGACGTCCCGGATCACCGCCCGGCGTTACCTGGAGCACCTGGTGGACACCGGTCGCGCGGACCGGGCCCCCCGGTACGGCCAGGTCGGCCGCCCTGAACTGCACTACCGCTGGCTGCCCGCCGCGACGGGTTCGGTGTCGAACGTGTAGAACTTCCGGTGGTCCAACATGTCGGCCGGGGTCACGTCGTTCCACGGCCGCATCGTGTCGCGCAGGTCCACCACGTTCGGCGTGCCGGCGGCCGGGAGGTACGTGGACTGCGGGTGGCGGGTCTGCCAATCGGCCCACAGCTTGTCGATGAACGCGTGGTGCATCCAGAAGACGGGGTCGTTGGGGGAGACGCCGGTGGCCATCTGGCCGCCGACCCACACGTGCACCCGGTTGTGGAGGTTGGCGCCGCGCCAGCCCTCCAGGTTGTTGCGGAAGCCGTTCGAGGAGCTGTTCCAGGGGGCCATGTCGTAGACGGGCATGGCCAGCACGGCGTCCACCTCGGCCTTGGTCGGCAGCTCGGCAACCCCACTGCCCAGGGCCCGGCGCAGGTAGTTGCGCCCGTCCACGCGGACGTTCACGTCCCACTTGCCGGTCGCGTAGGCGAACGGTCCGTCGAGGACCTGTCCGTCGCGGGCCCGGCCGGTTCCGCCGAGGAAGTCGGCGGCCCAGAGGGAGGAGCGGGTGGTGCGGTCGACGCTCCAGTCCCAGTACGGGATCGCCACGCTCGCGTCCACCGCCTGAAGAGCCGCCTCGAACTCGAGCAGAAAGCGGCGGTGCCAGGGCAGGAAGGACGGCGAGCGGTGGCCCACCCGGTCGCCCGAGTCGGTGTCGCTCATGATGAACCCGTTGTGGGTGGTCACGAAGCGGTCGTAGCGGCCGCTGCGCTTCAGTTCGAGCAGCGCGTTGGTGAAGGCGCGCTTCTCCTCGGGGGTCAGCGCGGCCTGGTTCTTGCGGACGGTCATGCCGTGCCCCCCATCGGTGCGAACGGCGCGAGGACGGCGCCCTGCAGCTCGCGCACGGCGGCGCGGGCCAGCGAGGTCGGATCCGCGAACGTCTCGTAGTGGTTGACCACGCTGATCCAGGTGCCGTCGGCGTTGCGCATGACGTGGAGTTCGCGGCCGTCTATGCGGACGGTCGGCATGCCGGGGGAGTGGTGGCCGCCGTGGTGGCCGCCCTGGCCGGGGGCTATCTGGATGCGTCGGCCCTTGTACACCTCGTCGACGGTGCCGGCGGGGGTGGCGGCGGCCCGGGAGTCGGTGGCGGCGGCGTGCGCGGTGGCGCCCGCGAGGCCGAGGACGGTGAGTGCGCCGGCAGTGGTGCCCAAGGCCTGCCGGCGGGTGATCTTGTTCATGGCCGTAGAACTATCAGGACAGCGGGGGCAGTTGACCGGTATCCGGACATCGCGCGATAAGTTTCATATAAAACGATTGAGCCGATCTTCCCGTCCTGACGGACCCCGGCGGCCTCGACCGGAAAATCTACGGGACATATGCTACTCGCCAGTAATTCTTGCGGCGAAGCCGGGTTCCTATGGAGGGGATCACATCGCATACTCGGCCGGAAGCTGCGACGCGAACCCTCGTGGGGGAAGCCGGATTCATGGCCATCTGCACCGTATAGTCCGGATATGGCTCTTCATGAGACGAAGGACGCGCAATCCCGGGACGCCGACGTGGACGTGTTCGCGTCCGTCCTGAGCGGTCAGATCCTTCCGAAGTTCCGCATGCCCGACGAACCCTCGCCCTCCGAGGTCGTCTACTCGCTTCTCCACGACGAGCTGCTCCTCGACGGCAACGCCGCCCAGAACCTGGCCACCTTCTGCACCACCTGGTCGGACGACGGCGTGCACCGCCTGATGAACGAGTGCCTCGACAAGAACATGATCGACAAGGACGAGTACCCCCAGACGGCCGAGATCGAGGCCCGCTGCGTCAACATCCTGGCCGACCTCTGGAACGCCCCGGCCGGGACCGCGGGCACCGGCTGCTCCACCACCGGCTCCAGCGAGGCGGCCATGCTCGGCGGCCTCGCCCTCAAGTGGCGCTGGCGGGCCCGGCGCCGTGCGGAGGGCAAGCCCGCGGACCGCCCCAACCTGGTGTGCGGCCCCGTACAGATCTGCTGGGAGAAGTTCGGCCGGTACTTCGACGTCGAGCTCCGGCAGGTCCCCCTGGAGCCCGGAGCCACCGGCCTGCTCCCGCACCAGCTCGCCGAGCACGTCGACGAGAACACCATCGGGGTCGTCGCCATCCTCGGCGTCACCTACACCTGCGACTACGAACCCGTCGCCGAACTCTCCGCCGAACTCGACCGGATCCAGGCCGAGCACGGCTGGGACGTCCCGATCCACGTGGACGGCGCCAGCGGCGGTTTCGTCGCCCCCTTCCTCCACCCCGACGTGGTGTGGGACTTCCGGCTGCCGCGCGTGGCCTCCATCAACACCTCCGGCCACAAGTACGGCCTGGCACCGCTCGGCGTCGGCTGGATCGTGTGGCGCACCGCGGACCTGCTGCCCGCCGACCTCGTCTTCGACGTGGACTACCTCGGCGGCGACATGCCGACCTTCGCCCTCAACTTCTCCCGGCCCGGTGGCGAGGTCATCGCCCAGTACTACCTGTTCCTGCGCCTGGGCCGCGAGGGCTACCGGCGCGTCCAGCAGGCCTGCGCCGACACCGCCCGCTACCTGGCCGGGCAGATCGCCGACATCGGGGCCTTCACCCTGCTCTACGACGGGGAGGGCGCCCTGCCCGCCGTCTCGTACACCCTCGCCGACCCGGCGGGCGCCGGATTCACCCTCTACGACCTCTCCGACCGGCTGCGGATGCGCGGCTGGCAGGTGCCCTCGTACCCGCTGCCCGCCGACCGCCAGGACACCGTCATCCAACGCGTCCTGATCCGCCACGGGGTGACCCGGGACCAGATCGCCCTGCTCGTCGGCGACCTGCGCCGGGCCGTGGAACACCTCACGGCCCACCCGCAGTCGGTTCCCACCACCGAACCCCGGTCCGGCTTCCACCACTGAGGCAAGGCCGCCTTCGACGCGTCACCATCGTCGGACGGCCCGGATCAGCGGGACGCCGACCAGCGCATGCCGAGGGCGGTCAGGGCGGCCGCCCGGTCCGGGGCGAGGCTCCCGGCCCGGGCGCGCTGGTTCGCGATCCACGCGCCGAGCCGCACCTCGTGGCCGTCGAGCGGTTCCACGTGCGTACGGGGCACACCCAGGTGCCCCTCCCGGGCGTGGAACCGTCGGGCGGCCTCAAGGTGCTCGGCCCAGGCCGCCGCGTGGCTGCGGCGCGGCGGGGGACGTTCCGCCGCGGCCGCGGGGGCGAGGCCCAGCGTGTGCTCCAACAGCCACCGCTGGGCCCACGCCAGCCGGGCCCAGCCCAGCCGCTGGGCCCGGACCCACCGGCCCAGGTCCTCGCCCTGGACCACCACCCGGCCGGGCTCCAGGGGCATCGTGCCGCCCGCGTCCAGATGTGCCCGGGTCAGCAGGAAGGCCCGCTGCCAGCCGATGTCCCAGGTCGGACACCAGGAGGGATCGATCTCCTCCAGTGCCTCCCGCCGCTCCTGCGACAGCGCCCCGGGCCCCTTCCGGCGGGCGGCGGCCCGGTTGTTCTTGACCCACACCCCGACCGGCACCCCGCGCCAGGTCGCCTCCACCGGCGGCAACAGGTGCCCGTGGCCGGCGGCCCAGGCCCGGGCCGCCGCGAGGCCCTCCTCGAAGGCCACGTCGAAGTGGTTCCACACCATGCCGAGTTCGTCCAGTTCCAGCGTCCGGTCCCGGCCCAGCGCGCCCCTGCGGTACGTGCGCCGCGCGTCGGCGATCCACTGGCCGAGCGGAAACCCCACCAGGGCCGCCGGCGTCCCCTCCGCCTCGGGGACCTTGTAGGCGAACGGCACCTTCAGGTCCCCGGCCGCGGCGGCGTAGACCCGGGCCGCCTCCGCGCCCCGCCGCCACCGCGTGTGCTCCGGGTTCAGCACGCGCAGCCGGATGAACGCCGCCAGCAGAGCCGGGTCGTGGGGCGTGGAGAAGCTCAGCAGGGCCTCGGCCCCCGGGCCGGGACCGGTACCCGGCCCCGCCGCACCCGGGGGCGCCGGCGTGCGGCTGGGTGCCTGCGGCTGGGCCAGCGCCTCCACGAGCCGGGAGTCGTGCGCCCGCAGCGCTTCGAGCAGCCGCGCGAGGTCGCCGTACGCGCGGGAGGTGAGCATCGAGTCGGGGCTCTCCCCGGGACCCAACAGCACCGGCACGACCAGCGAGGCGACCTTCCCCTCGCCGGGCCGGATCCGCAGCGCCCGGCCGACCGCCTGCACCAGGTCCGGCATGGAGCCGCGCACGTCGGCCCAGAAGACGGAGTCGCACTCCTTGGTGTCCACGCCCTCGCCCAGCACCCGGACGCTCCCGAGGAAGGCCTTGTCGGCGATCCGGTCGTCGGCGAACGCCTCCAGCACCCGCCGCCGGTGCCCCACCGCGTGCTGCCCGCTCAGCCAGTCCGCCCACACCGTGCGCGGGTACGCGGGCTGCGGGCTCCGGCTCGTGGCCCGCAGCCGCGCCGCGACCGCGGGCAGCCCCGCCGCGAAGGCCTCGGCCTCCTTCGTCAGGTGGTGGAAGACCAGCGTCCGCCGGAACCCCTGGTCCGCCGCGGCCTTGACCAACGCCGCCTGCAGCGCCGCCAGCCGCATCCCGCGGACCTCGTCGGAGCGCCCGTCCGCACCCAGCAGCAGCGCCGGGCGGAACCCGGGATCCGAGACGTCGACGCACACGACGCGATAGGGGGCGCAGATCCCCCGGTCGATGGCCTCCGACAGCGAGAGGGTGTGGCAGCGCGCGCCGAACGGGCCCAGCGGATCGTCCTCCATCGACGCGACGAGCGTGCCCCCGCCCCGCAAGCCCCGGCCGCCGACCGGTTCCTCGCCGTCCGACCCGTCCTCCCCGTCCTCGCCGTCACGCCACACCCGGGGCGTCGCCGTCATGTAGAGCCGCCGGACGGACGCGATCCGGGTGTTGTCGTGCACCACCGCCCACGGCTTGCCGATCCGTCCGGACGTCCGGTGGGCCTCGTCGACGACGATCAGGTCCCAGGACGGCAGGGCCGCCCGGTGCGCGCGCTCGATGGTGCCCAGGCCCAGCGAGGCGTACGTGGCGAACACGGTCACCCGCTGCGCGGGCCGGCCGGCCCACCGGGCCAGCTCGGCGGGGTCGGTGGTCGTGGGCAGGCCCACGTCCTCGCCGCGCAACGAGCACACCGCGAAGGCCCGGCCCGTGCGGCCCCCCTCGCGCCAGCCGGCCACCGTCTGCACCAACAGGTCCAGGGAGGGCACCAGGACGAGCACCCGGGTCGCCCGCAACTCCTCGGCGGAGCGGACCGCGACGAGGGACTTGCCGGACCCGGTGGCCATGATCACCTGGGTCCGCAGGCCCCGCTCCGGCACCCGACCGTCCGCGGGCAGCTGGAGCGCGCGGACCACGGCGTCCACGGCTTCGCGCTGGTGCGGTCGAAGTTCCCTCCTCGCCACCGCTCTCACCCCGCCCGCTCTCAGCTGCCCCTTCGGCTCCAGGCCCTATCTTGCCCGGATTCTGAGTCAGGGAGGGGATTGAGCGGGACGGGCCGGAGCGACTCCGCAACGGGGCCTTCCCAGGGCCGGGCGTCGCGAGGCGGCCGGGAGTTCGACGACAGGCCCTAGCGGGCGCCGAAGTTCTGCGTCCACCAGGGGCCGCCGGCGCCCGGCTGCATGCCCACGCCGAGGTCCTTGAAGGAGCAGTTGAGGATGTTCGCGCGGTGCCCCGGGCTCTTCATCCACGAGTCCATCACCGCCTGCGCGGTCTGCTGACCCTTGGCTATGTTCTCGCCGTACGTCGACCAGCGGTACCCGGACGCCGTGGTCCGTGCCCCCGGGTCCACCCCGTCGGGGTTGGTGTGCGAGAAGAAGTTCCGCTGCGCCATGTCCGCCGAGTGGGCCTGCGCGGCCGAGCGCAGCTGCGCGTCGTCCTTGAGCGGGCCGCAGCCGGCGGCCGCCCGTTCGGAGTTGGCCAGGGCCAGGACCTGGCCGACGACACCCTGCGGGGCGGGAGCCGGAGCCGGGGCGGCGGCCTTCGTGGTCGGTGGAGTGCTCCGGGACGGCGACGGCGCCGCCGAGGAGGACTTGACGGCGGAAGGCGACGGCGAGGCGGACCGCGAGGCCGGGACGGACGGTGAGGCGGACGCCGACACGGAAGCCGAGGCGGAGGGGGACGCCGGTCCGGAGGACGACGGGGCGCCGGTGTCGGGCGCCGACAGGGCCGCCAGTGGGGACGCGGGGGCGGCGCCGGTCGCCTCGGTGTCACCCGAACCGGGGAGCGAGC
>NZ_JANFAK020000198.1 GCF_024721315.2 Streptomyces sp. Isolate_45 | reverse complement strand
ACGGACCCGGCGCGGCGGGGCGGGCTACGCGCCGCGCGCGCGGACGACGAACGCGTCGAGCGCGTCGAACGCCGTCGCCCGCTCGGGCAGGGCCGTCGCGGCCTGCGCCGCGTCCAGTACCGCGTGCAGGGCCTCGTAGTCGGCCGTCGGCGGCGGTCCGGCGTACCCGCCGTGCTCGGCGGCCACCTTGGCCTCCACCAGGTCGGCCAGGTACGCGGGTGCCTCGGGCACCTCGGCGAGCAGGGTCGGCAGGTGTGCCCGCACCTCGCCGGAGCGCATCAGGTGGATGCCGGTGAGCAGCGCGCGGAAGGTGTAGAGCAGCGGCTTGAGTTCGCCGCTCTTCCCGAAGAGCCGCCACTGGGTACCGGCGAACCCCCGGTAGTGGTGGGCGTGGTGGGAGGTCAGTACGCCCGGGGCGAGCGCCACGAGTTCCTCGTGGGCCGGTGTGGTGTGCACCACGAGCGGGGACAACAGCTGCTCCAGGACGTAGCCGTTGGGGCGCAGCATGAGACCGGCGAACTTGCGCAGGTCATGGGTGACGAGGTCCATCTCCACCCCGTCGTCGTCCCACATCCTGGTCCGGGTCAGCTCTGGGTCCCGCAGGCCGAGCAGCGCCCGCGCGGGCAGCAGGTGGACGCCGCGCAGGTCGACGTCGGAGTCCCTGGAGGGGAAGCCGTACAGGTGGGCGCCGGAGACCGTGGCGAACAGCAGCGGGTCGGGCTCGCGGGCCACGACGGGGCCCAGGTCGAGGGTCATCGCGTCGAGCACGGCTCAGGCCTCCCAGAGGGCGCCGAAGGCGAGGAGCTCGTCGCGGTACTCGATGCGGCCCTCCCACTCGCGGGGCCAGACGTCGGCGCCGAGGTGGGCGCCCGCGAAGGCGCCGGCGAGGCAGGCGATCGAGTCGGAGTCGCCCGCGGTGCAGGCGGCGCGGCGCAGGGCGAGGAGCGGTTCCTCCGGGAAGAGCAGGAAGCACTGCAGGGCGGTGGCCAGGGCTTCCTCGGCGATCCAGCCCTCGCCGGTGGTCAGGCAGGGGTCGGTTTCCGGGGAGGGGGTGCGCAGGGCGGCGGTGAGGCGGTCCAGGACCGCGAGGCACTCGTCCCAACCGCGGGCCATGAAGGACTCCGGCGAGGCGTCGGATGCCGTCCGCATCCACAGGTCGCCGAGCCAGCGCTCGTGGTAGCGGGTGCGGTTCTCCAGGGCGTACGAGCGCAGCTGCCCGACCAGGCCGGTGACTTCGGTGCCGCGGGCCAGCAGGTGGACGGCGCGGGCGGTGAGGTCGGAGGCGGCGAGGGCCGTCGGGTGGCCGTGGGTGAGGGCGGACTGGAGCTGGGCGGCGCCGGCGCGTTCCTCGTCGGTCCAGCCGGGGACGAGGCCGACGGGCGCCACGCGCATGTTCGCGCCGCAGCCCTTGGAGCCGATCTGGCTGGCGTCCCGCCAGTCGCGCTCCGGGGTCTTCAGCAGGTGGCAGGCCTTCAGGCAGGTGTTGCCCGGTGCCCGGTTGTTCTCCGGGGACTGATACCAGTCGACGAACTCCTCCCGGACCGGGCGGGCGAGCCGCGTCGGGGTGATCGGGCCGCGCGCGGCGGCCGTGCGGATGCCGCGCGCCAGGGCGAGCGTCATCTGGGTGTCGTCGGTGACGATCGCCGGGCGGGGCAGCGCCATCTGCCGCCAGGGGCCGGTCTTGGCCAGGATCGCGGGGACGTCGTTGAACTCGGTGGGGAAGCCGAGGGCGTCGCCGAGGGCGAGCCCTATGAGCGCACCGGTCGCGGGGCGCTTGCCGGCCGACCCGGCGGTGTCGGTCGTGGCGTTCGTCGCGCCGGGTGTCGCGTTCGTCGCGTTCGTCGTCATCGCGCAGGGCCTTCCGTCGGGCGCAGCAGGGGTGGGTGGAGGGCGGTCGCGGGTCCCGCCCGGTAGAGCGCGGCGGGCTTGCCGCGGCCGCCGGTGAGTCGGGCGGCGCCGGGTACGGCTTCGACGAAGCCGGGCGTCGCGAGTACCTTGCGGCGGAAGTTGGGCGGGTCCAGGGAGGTGCCCCAGACGGTCTCGTAGACGGCCCGGAGCTCCCCGAGGGTGAAGTCGGGCGGGCAGAAGGCCGGGGCCAGGCAGGTGTACTCCAGCTTGGAACCCACCCGCCGCCGGGCGTCGGCGAGGATCAGCGCGTGGTCGAAGGCCAGGTCGGCGGCGTCCCCGACGGGCACCCAGCGGGCCCGGTCCGCGTCGCCGCCGCCCTCCGCCGCGGGCTCGGGCATGTCGGGTACCAGCGCGGTGAAGGCCACCGACACCACCCGCATGCGGGGGTCCCGGTCCGGTTCGCTGTAGGTGCGCAGCTGTTCCAGGTGCAGGTCCGCGACGAGGGAGCCGTCGAGTCCGGTCTCCTCGGCGAGTTCGCGGCGGGCGGCCGACTCGGCGGACTCCCGGGGCAGGACGAACCCGCCGGGCAGCGCCCAGGACCCCGCGTACGGGTCCTGGCCGCGCCGGATCAGCAGGACGTGGAGGGCGCCGGCGCGGACGGTGAGGACGGCGAGGTCGACGGTCACCGCGAACGGCTCGAAGGCGTGGGGGTCGTAGCCGGCCGGATCATGGTCGCCGCCGCGCGGCCCGGGCCCGCTCACCGGTTCTCCGGCAGCGGGTCCGCGAAGTGCCGGCCTGCGGCGAGCAGGGCGTCCACGGCCGTGACGGCCGCGGCGAGACGGGTCGCCCGGTCTCCGCGCAGGGTCAGGAAAGGGCGGCCGGTCGCCGTCAGTTCCTCGCGGAACCGGCCGGTCATCCAGGGCCTCAGCCGCGGTCCGTCGCGCAGGCCGTCGTCCTCGAAGGGGACGTCGGCGTCGTCGGTCAGCAGGTACAGGTCCCGGCGGGTCAGCGCGGCGGTCTTCTCGACCTCGGCGTTGCGGCCGCCCATGTAGCGCTCGTGCCAGATGCCGGTCGCGAAGGAGTCGGTGTCGCAGAAGAGCACGGGCGAGCCGAGCCGGGCCGCCCGTTCCTCGGCCTCGTCCTGCCGGCGGGCGATCACCGGGAACTCCCGCGAGGCGAAGGTGACGTCGGACCAGGAGGCGGCCGGGTCGGCCGCCCGGGCCGCGGCGAGCTTCTCCTCGCTGTACTCGCGCCCGTACTCGGCGACCCAGCCGGTCCCCGCCCACACCCCGCCCCGCGCCCGGTAGTGCGCGGCGAGGTCCCGGGAGAGGGTGGTGGTGCCGGTGGACTCGGCGCCGAGCACGACGACCCTCCGGGTCAGGGCGGCCCGCACGGCGGGCCCCAGGAACTCCCAGCAGGCCACGGGGTCGGCCCGGACGGCCGTGCCGGAAACCGGGAACAGCTTCCGCGCGGGGTCGACGCACACCTCCTGGGCCCCGAACCGTCGGGCGAGTTCGGTGCCGTAGGCCTCCGAGGTGAAGACGGCGTCGACGGGCCGGCCCACCGCGCTCCGGAAGATCGCCATGTGCGCCTCCCAGACCGCCGGGTCGTGCAGGTCGACGGGGATGTCGTCGACGGCTCCGACCACGTCCGCCCCGGGGTGCGCCTCGCGCATCCAGGCGACCCGGTCGGCGAGGGGCACCGACTCCACGGAGGCGGCGCACACCAGGACGGTCAGCCGCTCGCACCGGTCCTGGGCGGTGCGCACCAGGTGGTGGTGGCCGGCGTGGGGCGGGTAGAACTTGCCGAGCACCAGTCCGTGTCCGAAGCGCTCGCCGCCGCTCATGCCGTCGCTCCCACGGCCTTGCGGAGGTCCCCCGCGACGAGCGTGCGGCGCCAGCCGATCAGCCCGGCCACGCACAGGGCGAGGAAGCCGACGTACAGGACCGAGGTCAGGTACAGGCCCTTGTAGGCGTAGAGCGGGATGTAGACGAGGTCGGCGGCGATCCACAGCCACCAGGATTCGAGGCGCTTGCGGCACTGTCCGTAGGTGGCCATGAGCGAGAGGCCGGTGGTCAGCGCGTCCCAGAACGGGACGGTCGAGTCGGTGGCGCGGTCCAGCAGCAGGGTCAGGGCGGCGGTCCCCACCGCCCCCGCCACGAGCAGCCAGGCCCATTCGGCGCGCGTGGTGCGGCGCACCGGCAGGGCTCCCGTGGCGCCCGGTCCACCCCCGTGGGTCCAGGACCACCAGCCGTAGGCGGCGAGGGCGATGAAGACGATCTGGAGCCCGGCGTCGGCGTAGAGGCCTGCCTGGGTGAAGAGCACGATGAAGAACACGTTGTTGGCGATGCCGACGGGCCAGTTGGCGATGTGCTGCCGGGCCACCAGCCAGACGCAGACGGCCCCGGTTGCGAACCCGAGGATCTCGGTCCAGCTCGTACTCCAGCCCATGGCGGCCCCCGCGTGTTCGAAAGTTCCCGACCTTTAATGGTCAATGTGACTATAAACAGCGGAGGGGGTGCCGGGCAAGCGAAGAGCCCGCGGCGCCAGGGGCACCGCGGGCTCTTCGGGGTCGTGCGCGGGGACTACAGGCCGACCTCGCGCATCAGCATGCCGACCTCGGTGTTGGTCAGGCGGCGCAGCCAGCCGGACTTCTGGTCACCGAGCTCGATCGGGCCGAAGGAGGTCCGGACGAGCTTCTCGACCGGGAAGCCGGCCTCCGCCATCATGCGGCGCACGATGTGCTTGCGGCCCTCGTGGAGGGTCACCTCGACCAGGTAGTTCTTACCGACCTGGTCGACGACGCGGAAGTGGTCGGCGCGGGCGTAGCCGTCCTCCAGCTCGATGCCGTCCTTGAGGCGCTTGCCGATCTCGCGCGGGAGCGGGCCGGTGATCGCGGCGACGTAGGTCTTCTTGACGCCGTACTTCGGGTGCGTGAGGCGGTGGGCCAGCTCACCGTGGTTGGTGAGGAGGATGATGCCCTCGGTCTCCGTGTCGAGCCGGCCGACGTGGAAGAGACGCGTCTCACGGTTGGTGACGTAGTCGCCGAGGCACTGGCGGCCGTCCGGGTCCTCCATGGTGGAGACGACGCCGGCGGGCTTGTTCAGCGCGAAGAACAGGTACGACTGGGTGGCGACCGTCAGGCCGTCCACCTTGATCTCGTCCTTCGGCTGGACGCGCTTGCCCTGCTCCAGCACGATCTCGCCGTTGACCTCGACGCGGGCCTGCTCGATGAGCTCCTCGCAGGCGCGGCGCGAACCCATGCCGGCGCGGGCGAGGACCTTCTGCAGGCGCTCGCCCTCCTCCTCGGCACCCGGGAAGGTCTTCGGGGTCTTGATCACGGGCTTGTCGGCGTACCGGTCGCGCACGCGCTCCTCGATCCGCGCCTCCAGCTCGCGCGGCTTGGACTGGCCGCTGCGGCTGCCGGGACCGCTGCGCGGGCCGCCGGCCCCGCCGATGCCGGGGGTCCTGGAGGTCTTGGGGCCGCCCTTGGCGCCACCACGGGCCGCCGCGCCGCGGGCACCGCCGCCGCCCGCCTTGGCTCCGCCGCGGCCGTTGCGCTCGCCCTCGGGGCCGACGTCGTAGCGGCGCTCCTCGGGGCGGGGGTTGCGGATGCGGGGCGCCGGCTGGTCGCGGTCACGGTCACGCGAGTCGGAGCCGCCACCCTGGTAGCCGCCGCCCTGGTACCCGCCGCGGGAGCCGCCACCGCTGGAGGAGCCGCCGCGGTAGCCGCCGGAGCTGCCGCCGCTGGAGGAACCACCGCGGTAGCCGCCGGAGCTGCCGCCGCTGGAGGAGCCACCGCGGTAGCCGCCGGAGCTGCCGCCGCTGGAGCCGCCGCGGGAGCCGCCACCGCTGGAGGAGCCACCGCGGTAGCCGCCGGAGCCGCCGCCGCTGGAGCCGCCGCGGGAGCCGCCACCGCTGGAGGAGCCACCGCGGTAGCCGCCGGAGCCGCCGCCACTGGAGCCGCCGCGGGAGCCGCCGCCCGAGCCCGAGCCGCCACCGCGGTAGCCACCGCCCGATCCGGAGCCCCCGCCGCGGGAGCTGCCGCCGCGTGCGCCGCCACCGCCGCCGCTGCTGTTCCTGTTGCCGCCGCCGTTGCCGTTACCGTTGCCGCTGCTTCGCATCAAAGTTCCGTCGTCTTGTCGTCTTCTGAGGTATCCGGTGCATCCGGATCGAACGACGGAACACCCTCTTGCGTCTCGGCTTCGATCGCGTCCGCCTCGGGGAGGAAGGGCGCGAGCTCCGGGAGCTCGTCCAGGCCGCGCAGGCCCATCCGCTCCAGAAAGTAGTTCGTCGTCCTGTACAGGATCGCACCTGTTTCGGGTTCCGTCCCCGCCTCGGTCACCAGACCCCGCTGCAGGAGGGTCCGCATGACCCCGTCGCAGTTGACTCCGCGGACCGCCGAGACCCTCGACCGGCTGACCGGCTGGCGGTACGCGACGACCGCCAGGGTCTCCAGCGCCGCCTGGGTGAGGCGGGCCTGCTGACCGTCCAGGACGAAGGCCTCGACGGCCTCCGCGTACTCGGGCCGGGTGTAGAACCGCCAGCCCCCCGCGACCGGCCGCAGCTCGAAGCCCCTGTGCTGCGCGGTGTACTCGTCGGCGAGCTCGCGCAGGGCGTCGGCCACCTCCCGCGGGCTGCGGCCCAGCACCTTGGCGAGGTGGTCCGTCGTCGCGGGCTCGTCCACGACCATCAGCACGGCCTCCAGGGCGCCCTTCAGCGCCCGGCCGCCCTTCGGCGCCGCCGCGTCGTCCGTGCCCTGCTGATCCGGGGCCTGTGTCATTCGCCCGCCTCCACGACCTGGTCGAATTCATCGGTGACCTTCGGCATCCCGTCGCCGTCCCCGCCGCTCCAGCGGACGGTCAGGGTCCGCAGGGCCTCCTCCTGGTCGAGGACCACGGCCCGCTCCCGGTAGAGCTCCAGCAGCGCCAGGAACCGCGCGACGACGGTCAGGGTGTCCGGGGCGTCCTCGGTCAGCTCCTGGAACGTGGCCTCGCCGCGCGCCTTGAGCAGGCGTACGACGTGTCCCGCCTGCTCCCGCACGCTGACGAGCGGCGCGTGGATGTGGTCGACGTACACCTCGGGCTTCGCCTTGGGCTGCATCGCCCGCACGGCAAGGCGGGCGAGGCCCTCGGCGCCGATGCTGATGACCACCTCGGGCAGCAGGTCGGCGTGGTGCGGCTCCAGGCCGACCGTACGGGGGTGGCGCCTGCCCTCGTCCTCGGCCCGCAGCTCGAAGATCTCGGCGATCCGTTTGTACGCCCGGTACTGGAGGAGCCGAGCGAAGAGCAGGTCGCGGGCCTCCAGCAGGGCGAGGTCCGCCTCGTCCTCGACCTCGGCGGCGGGCAGCAGCCGGGCGGCCTTCAGGTCGAGCAGGGTGGCCGCGACCACCAGGAACTCGGTGGTCTGGTCGAGGTCCCAGTCGGGGCCCATGGCCCGGATGTGCGCCATGAACTCGTCGGTGACCTTGGACAGGGCCACCTCGGTGACGTCGAGCTTGTGCCGGGAGATCAGCTGGAGGAGCAGGTCGAAGGGGCCCTCGAAGTTGGCGAGCCGCAGCGTGAACCGCCCGTCCGAGGCGGTCCCGCCCTCCCGGGCGGACTCCGGCGCCGGTTCCGGGGCCGGCGGGTGTGCGCATTCCGGGGCCGCTACCCGTACGGGTTCCGGGGCGGGCTCCCGCGCGGGTTCCGGGGCCGCTCCGGGCGCAGGTTCCGGGGGCGCTCCGGGCACGGGCCCCCGGGCCGCTCCGGGCGCCGGTTCCTGTGCCACTTCCGGCGCCGCTTCCGACGCCGACTCCCCCACAGGTTCCCGGGCGGGCTCCCGCGCCGTCCGGTGCGCGGCCTCCTGGCGGGGCTCGGTGGGGGCTCCGGCGCCCCGGGGGGCCTCGGGGGCCCCACCGACCGGCGCGTCCCGCGGCGGGTCCGCCTGGGGCTCCTCGGCCGTTCCCGGCCCGCGGCCCAGGCTCCGGCGGGTCGGGCGGGCGGGGAGGTCGTTCGGGGGCATCGCGGTCCAGGGGTGGTGCGGAGGTTCGGCTTACGGCCGGGCGGGCACGGCCCGCCCCCGCACGCAGCCTATGCCCCGGACCCCCGCGAGGGCCGGATCAGCGGCCGCGCAGGCGGCGTACGAGGATGCTGGCGTCCCCGCGGGACTCCAGGTCCGCCAGGACCACGGCGACCGCCTCGCGGACGATGCGACCACGATCGACGGCCAGCCCGTGTTCGCCGCGGAGCACCAGCCGCGCGTGCTCCAGGTCCATCAGCTCTTCGGCGGAGACGTAGACCGTGATCTTCTCGTCGTGCCGCTCGCGACCGCTGGGCCGCCGGTTCGCGCCCCGGCCCTGCCCCTTGCCGGACCGGGGCGAGGACGCCCCGGCGGCAGAGGCAGAACCTTCCTGCGGCCTGCGCTGCGCGCCGACCGCCGGATCGCCGGCCTCCCGGACGCGGGCGTCGCCCGTGGTCCGCGCCGTGCCGTCCGCCGGAGCGGCCGCGTGTTCCGTACCGCCGGCCGGCGCCTCGTCGGCGCCCCGCCTCGGCGAGGACGACTGGAGGGCCATCCCCCCGGTCGTGCGGAACAGTTCGTCGGCTCCGGGCAGACTCACTCGGCGGGACACCGGGCGAGCACCTCCCTGGCCAGCTGGCGGTAGGCGGCGGCGCCGACGGAGTTCGACGCGTACGTGGTGATCGGCTCACCGGCGACCGTGGTCTCCGGGAAGCGCACCGTACGGCCGATGACCGTGTGGTAGACGTGGTCGTCGAAGGCCTCGACCACGCGCGCCAGGACCTCGCGGCTGTGCACCGTGCGGGAGTCGTACATCGTGGCGAGGATGCCGTCGAGCTCCAACTCCGGGTTGAGCCGCTCCTGCACCTTCTCGATCGTCTCGGTCAGCAGCGCGACACCGCGCAGCGCGAAGAACTCGCACTCCAGCGGGACGATGACCTTGTGAGCCGCCGTCAGGGCGTTCACTGTCAGCAGACCGAGCGAGGGCTGACAGTCGATCACGATGTAGTCGTAGTCGGCCATCAGGGGCTTGAGGGCCCGCTGGAGCGTGGACTCGCGCGCGACCTCGCTGACCAACTGCACTTCGGCGGCGGAGAGGTCGATGTTGCTCGGCAGCAGGTCCATGTTGGGGACCGCCGTCTTGAGCAGCACCTCGTCGGCCGACATGCCCCGCTCCATGAGCAGGTTGTAGACCGTCAGGTCGAGTTCCATCGGGTTCACGCCGAGGCCCACGGACAGGGCGCCCTGCGGGTCGAAGTCGACGAGCAGCACCCGCCGTCCGTACTCGGCGAGGGCGGCACCCAGGTTGATGGTCGACGTGGTCTTGCCCACGCCGCCCTTCTGGTTGCACATCGCGATGATCTTCGCCGGGCCGTGTTCGGCCAGCGGACCCGGGATCGGGAAGTACGGCAGCGGGCGTCCGGTCGGGCCGATCCGCTCACGGCGCTGGCGGGCAGCGTCGGGGGCGAGGGTGGCCGCGTACTCGGGGTCCGGTTCGTACTCCGCGTCGGGGTCGTAGAAGTGCCCCTCGGGCACATTTGCGTAGTCGGCGAAACCCACGGGCTTGTCGCCGCTCGGGTCGCCGGCCCTGGAGTTCACGTCTAGGCCGTCCATGCTGTTTCGGGGCGTCGTCATGTGCTGGTGGTTTGCGAAGGTGCGGACCGCGACGGAGCCGACAGCTTCGAGCCCGGCAGGACCCTGGCCCCGCTCAGGCGTCCCTGCTCGACCACCTCCAGGAGCAAATGTCGACTCATTCACAAGTCGTCTTACCTCCTCGGACGTGACCAGGACACTTATCGATAGGTCAGCGTTGCACCATGCCGACGGTTGGCGACTCTATGGCGTGTCACCGCTCAGCGGCAACACAATCCACCGGACCCGACGCGTTGTGTCGGCAACCGAACACGACTCTGTCAAGGGCGTGCGAGCTGTCACTGCGAAGTTTCGCGGGTGTGCGAAAGGGTTAAAGGGTTACGTTCGAGGCGAGTTGAGCCGGGTCTGCGGGCACCCCGCAAACGCGTCCGGCCGGACCTCGCGAGCAAGGTCCGGCCGGATACGTGAGATTGACGTCAGTCGTTGACGGATCAGCCGAGCAGCGTGCTCAGCTCAAGGGTCTGAAGGCCGTGGGCCTCGGCGACGGGACCGTAAACGACCTGCCCGTCATGGGTGTTGAGGCCCAGCGCGAGCGCCGGGTCGCGACGGAGGGCCTCGACCCAACCGAGGTTCGCGAGCTGCACGATGTACGGCAGGGTCGCGTTCGTCAGCGCGTAGGTGGAGGTGTTCGGCACCGCGCCCGGCATGTTGGCGACGCAGTAGAAGACCGAGTTGTGGACCTGGAAGGTCGGCTCGGCGTGAGTGGTCGGACGGGAGTCCTCGAAGCAGCCGCCCTGGTCGATCGCAATGTCGACAAGGACACTTCCGGGCTTCATCCGGGAGACGAGCTCGTTGGTGACCAGCTTCGGGGCCTTCGCACCCGGGATCAGCACCGCGCCGATGACGAGGTCGGCCGCGAGGACGGCCTTCTCCAGCTCGTAGGCGTTGGAGACGATCGTCTGGATCTTCGTGCCGAAGATCTTGTCGGCCTCGCGGAGCTTGTTGATGTCGCGGTCGAGCAGGGTCACGTGGAAGCCCATGCCGATGGCGATCTGCGCCGCGTTCCAGCCGGAGACGCCACCGCCGATGACGACGGCCTCGCCCGCGGAGGTGCCGGGCACGCCGCCCGGGAGCACGCCGCGGCCGCCGGCCGAGCGCATCAGGTGGTAGGCGCCGACCTGCGGGGCCAGCCGGCCCGCGACCTCGGACATCGGGGCGAGCAGCGGGAGCGCGCGGTTCGCGAGCTCGACCGTCTCGTACGCGATGGCGGTGGTGCCGGACTCCAGCAGGGCGTCCGTGCACTCGCGGGAGGCCGCGAGGTGCAGGTAGGTGAAGAGCGTCTGGTCCTTGCGGAGGCGGTGGTACTCCTCCGCGATGGGCTCCTTGACCTTCAGGAGCAGGTCCGCGGTCGCCCAGACCTCGTCCGCCGTGGCGAGGATCTCGGCGCCGGCCGAGACGTACTCGACGTCCGTGATCGAGGAGCCGACACCGGCGTTCTGCTCGATGAAGACCTGGTGGCCGTTGCGGACCAGCTCATGCACGCCGGCGGGCGTGATGGCGACCCGGAACTCGTTGTTCTTGACCTCGCGGGGGATGCCGACCTTCATCGTCGATCACGGTCCTTGGCTCAGGGGAAAATACGGGCTACTTCCATACATACCCGCCCACAAGAACGCGCAACGGGATGCACCACGGGATGCCGCGGTGAACCCAGTCTAATGAAGGATGAGTCGCTGTCTAGCCTTGCAAACGAATAATCTCAGTCGGAAGTACTACGGATTTCGCAGGCTGCGGGGTCATCTCCCAGCAATCTGTCGGCTGCGGAGCGGTGCAGCCTGGCAGCCGCGGGGTCGCCGAGCCGGTCCAGCGTGTCGGCCAACCGGACCTGCAGGGCGGCCTGAAGTCGCAGGTCCTCGGCCCTGCGCGCCAGCTCGATCGCCTCGCGGCAGGTGTGCAGGGATTCCTCGGGTCGGCCCGCGTACTCCTGGACCCGCGCCATCTCGCTCAACGCCTTTGCCTGGCCCGGAAGATCGGCGAGTTTGCGGTAGCCCGCGGCGGCGGCCCGCCAACTGCGCAGCGCCTCCCCGTACCGGCCCGCGTAGGTGTGCACGTTGCCCAGCCGCCCGTACAGCCTGGCCTCGTCCGCGCGCTCGCCCCGGGCGAGTGCCTGGGACAGGGCGCGGCCGAACCAGTCGGAGGCCCGCTGCCAGTCCGCCAGCTCCTGGTACGCGCCGCCTACGGATTCCATCGCGCGGCCGGTGGCGTACGGGTCCTTCGCGGCCTTCCCGGCGTCGAGAGCGGCCCGATAGCGCTCCAGGGCCTCCTGGGTGCGGCCCGTCTCGGCGTCCAGATCGGCCAGGTTCAGCAGCGCGGCGGCCTGCTCGCGGTGCAGCTGACGCCGCTCGGCGACGCCCAGGACGAGGCGGTGCAGCCCGTACAGCTCGGGGGCGGCGGCCTCGGTGCCGCGGTGCTCGGCGAGCGCCCTGACCAGGGCGGACACCAGCCGCCGGGCCAGGGTGTCGAGGTCCCCGTCGGCGACGGCGAGGGTGGCGGCCGCCGACAGCGCGGGCAGCCGGGTGTCGAGCCAGACGGCGGCCGCGCGCCGGTCGGGGAAGCGCAGGGCCCGGGGCATCCCGTCGAGCCGCTCCCGCAGCAGGTCCTCGTCCTCCTCGGCCATGGAGCGGCAGGAGGTGAGCAGGCGTACGGTCCGCTCCAGCATCCGGGCCCGGGCCAGCTGGACCTCGGCCGGCCGCTCCTTGGCCTCCAGCAGGGACTGGAGCAGCGGGGCGAGGCAGCCGGGCAGCAGGAACAGGCCGTCCGGGGCGTGCCGTACGAGGCCCAGCCCGGCGAAGTCCTCCAGGGTGGACTGCGCGGCGGCCACCGAGCACCCGGCGAGCGCGGAGGCGGTGTGCGAGTCGAGCATCCCGGCGGGCGCGAGCGGCAGCAGCCGCAGGGTGCGCTGGGCGGGTTGCGGGAGGGACTCGTAGACGAGCCGGAAGGAACGGGCGAGCGGGCCGCTGGTGCCCGGCGGCATGTCGTGGAGTTGCTTGGCGAGGTCGGCGACGGCCGCCTTCGGGTGGGCGGCGAGCCAGCCGCCGGCCAGCGCGAGCGCGGCCGGTTGTCCCCCGCACTCCTCGGCGAGGGTCTCGGCGGCGCGGGGGTCGACGGTCACGCGGGTGTCGCCGATGTGCTGGGCGAGCATCTCGACGGCGGAGGGGGTGTCCAGGCCGCCGAGGGTGCAGGGGCGGACGTCCGGGATCCCGGTGAGGGGCCCCTCCGCGGTGACGACGACCAGGCACTCGGGCGTGTCCGGCAGCAGGGCGTCGACCTGTTGCGGGTCGGCGGCGTCGTCGAGGAGGAGGATCGCCCGCCGTCCGGCGAGCGCCTCCCGCAGGGCGGCGCTCAGGTCGTCCTCGCCCGCGCCGGGCGGGGTGGGTCTGCCGAGGCCTTCCAGGAGGGTGCGGACGGCCCGTTCGGTGGCCACCACCTCCCCGCCGGGGCTGGTCAGACGGACCGTGAACAGTCCGTCGGGGTACTGGCCCGCGACTTCGCGCACGAATGCCTCCGCGAGGGCGGTCCGGCCGGAGCCGGGCCGTCCGGCGACCAGCAGGACCCGCGCCCGGGGCGCCTTGGCCTTGCGGCCGGAGAGGGTGTCGAGCCCGGTCCGCGCGATGTCCTCGCGCAGCTCCTTGAGCTCACGCCGCCGCCCGACGAAATCCGTCACGGATCCGCTCCTCTCCCTGCCTTCGGGTTGCCGAGCGTAGTTCACGCAGAGCGACGGACCGGGTGGAGCGCGGCGGGTAGATCCCCCAATCGGATCAGCGGATGGTCCGCTTTATCGCGTGCCGCCCGTACGTCACGGCTCCGCCACCGGACTCCGGCCCCTGTAGCGGGCCCGCCCCCGGCCCGGCGCAGGCCGGAACGGGGGCGGGGGCGGAGCGGTGACGTACGGGCGTGGTTCCGCGGCGGGGGGGGGGGGGGGGGGGGGGGGGGGGGGGGGGGGGGGGCGGGGCGGCCCCCCCCCCCCCCACCCCCACAACAATATCCAAATAAGTCGCGCCACCCACAGGGCGG